>DASWKP010000322.1:0-8382 GCA_036396575.1 Longimicrobiales bacterium
GTCTACGACGTGGCCCACAACATCGCCAAGGAGGAGGAGCACGAGGTGAACGGACGCCCCCGCCGCCTGTGCGTGCATCGAAAGGGGGCCACCCGGGCCTTCCCCCCCGGCCACCCCGTACTGCCCGACCGCTACCGGGACCTGGGCCAGCCGGTGCTCATTCCGGGCGACATGGGCCGCTACTCCTTCGTCCTCCTGGGAACGCCAGGAGCCTACGCGGAGACGTTCGGATCCACGTGCCACGGCGCCGGCCGCCGCCTGAGCCGCCGGCAGGCCAAGAAGTCGGCCGCGGGCCGCAACCTGCGGGAGGAGTTCAGGGCCCTGGGCATCGAGGTGAGGGCGTCCTCCTTCGGAACGGTGGCCGAGGAGGTTCCTGAGGCCTACAAGGACGTGGCCGACGTTGTGGACGTGGTCCATGGCGCTGGGATCGGGCGCAAGGTCGCGCGGCTGCGACCGTTGGGGGTATTGAAGGGGTGAAGGGCTTCGCACGCCGGTTGCGCGGCCCGCCCCGGGGCGCGACCGTTGCCGGACCCCCTTCGCTCGTCGCTTCCCCAACGCACGGCGCCCATGCTGTTCAGGTCCGCGGTAACCGCCATCTTCCTACTCCTGTCCGCCCTCGTCATCGGGGCGGCCTTCGTCGTCGGGACCGACCGGCCCGCGGGTGACCTCCTCCTCAACCTGGGGACGGAGATCATGGGCATCGTCCTCACCGTCACCATCGTCGATTGGTTCTTCGAGCGACGGCGCCTTCAGACGCGCGCGCGTCAGCTCTGCTGGACCACGCTCCACAACATCGAGCACGCCGTCTGGGTGTGGCAGGGCGGGCCCCGTCAGATCGAGACCGACGAACTTCTGGGCATCCTGTCGGCCGTGGGAGCCCAGGACCCGCTCCCGGACTTCACCCAGAACATCCTCCTCCACCTGGGCACCCGGTCCAAGCAGGCCCTCAAGGACGAGCCCCAGGCCGTGGCGGCCGCACCGGGGCTCGTCGACGCGTTCGAGCAGCTCGCCCGCCTCAGCTCCATCCGGGACGGTGGCGAGCTGTTCGCCCCTCGCAAGGTGGCCGACATCATGGCGTCGGGAGCCGCCCATCTCGCGGTCGTTCTGGGACTCCCCGACGAGCGCATTCCCGCCCGACTGATCCGGTACAGGGACCCGGCGATCACGAGCCAGGAGGAGCGTCACTTCGGCGTCGGCGGGAGCCCGCGCCGCCATGCCGAGGGGGCCGTTTCGCCCGACGGTCCCCCTCCGCCGCACCACATGGAAACGCCCATGGGTTGACGGGGCTCCGACTGCGCGATTTCGCGCGCTTCGAGTGCGCGAAATCGCGCGTGACCCTCGCGGTCGAGCGGGCTCCGCGGCGGCCTGAACCGCTATAACTCGCGCGAGGACAATAACTTAACCAGTATCGTCACGTCCTGGCACCGGACTTGTACCTCTCCATGACCGAACGGACCCACCGCCACCGAGGCGGACGACAAGGCGGGGTCCCCGGCACGAAGGAGAGGACGATGAGCGCGGCACTGGAAAGCGGGAACGGATACACGGTGGGCACGCGGCTCCACCGGGGAATCGGGCTCCACGGACGCGTGGCCGTCACCTGGGCCATGGCTGGCGGAATCCTGTCGGGAGGCTTCCTGGTCGCTCTCATGACGCTGGCCGGCCGTCTGAGCGGTCACGGCCTCTTCTTCACGTCCTCGGGACTCTTCGTGGTGGGCGCGGTCCTCGGCCTGCTCCACGGCGGCTTCCTCGGCTTCCTGGGGCGCGCCCCCGACGTGGACCGCGGCGATGCGCTGGGCGGGCTTGGCCGCGCCCTGCTCTACGCCATTCCAGCCGTCGCCGTGTCGTGGCTGGCAACGGTGTGGATCGCGATGACGATCCTCGCCCTGTATCTCGGCCACTCCGCCCCGCTGGCCGGCGTGGGGCTCGCCTGGGCGGTGGGGCTCATCGTCGTGGGCACGGCCGGCGTCTTCGGCCTCGAAGCGCTGCGCAACGCCTACGCCCGCTGGCCCGAACGCAGGATCGGCACGGTGCTGGTCGCCACGAGCTTCGCCGCTCTCATGGTCCTCTTCCTGGCCGACCGGCCGGAGATGTGGGGCCTGCGGATGCGCGTGACGGAGACCGGAGCCGTGCTTCTGGCGCTGGCTCTGACCTTCTGGGTCGCCGGGCCGGCGGTGACGCTGGCCCTGCGCGCCCTGAGCGCCCTGCCGGCGCCCGCGCCGCGCGCGCTGGGAGGCGGCGGGCACTCCCTCGCCTCTGACCTGGGCATCGGACTCCTGGTCGGCGCGGTCCTGGGCGTCCTGGCGGTGCCCTTCGGCGGACTGTCCCCGGCGGCCACCGCCGGTGCCGCGGGCGCGGTGGTGACCTCGATCAGCCAGGCGGTGGTCGACGAGATCCTCCTCCGGCTCGTGATCCTGACCAGCGCGGCGTGGGCCCTGCTCCGCTGGCAGAGGATCAGCCGGGAAGAGGCGGCGGTCCTGGCGGTGATCATCACCGCGGTGATCCAGGTGACCCTGTACGCCCCCGGCGTCATGGCGCTGGGCTTCCCCTCGACGGTGGCGGCGGCGGGCTTCGTCCTGGTGACGGTCCTCGTGCCCGCGCTGGCCTTCGGAGCCCTGTACTGGACCCGGGGCCTCGGCTCCGCCCTGGTCGCCGACGCCACCGCCGTGACGGCTCTGGCTCTCATGGTCATGTGACCGGACCCGGACCGGTGAAGTGAAGGGGGGCGGGCTCCTCACGGGGTCCGCCCCCCGGTGCGTGCGGGTCCGCGACGGGATGGTGTCCCACCCGTTCGGACGTCGCCCGGAGCCCCTTCCCCGCCCGAGCGGGTGGTGTGGGGAATTCCCCGAAAACACTGTAGGCTCGGGGGCTTTCAGTTGAACCAGGGTCGGGCATGACCCACCTTATCATCGGGAGCCGAACGTCCGGTTTCGGCGCTTATCCCGAGTTCGAGGGCCCGATGGCGTGGATCAGCAGACTGCGCACGCTCCCACTGCGGACCAAGGTCGCGGTGACTTTCGCGGGCGTCGTCGCCCTCGTGCTGGCCGTCTCCACGTACTTCTCGTTCCGTTACTGGCAGCGCGAGTTCCTCGCGGCCAGCGAACAGATGGCGTCCCTGGCCGCCGCGTCCCAACGGGCGGCCCTCGAGTCGACGCTGACCTCCGGACGCATCGACGACGCCCGCCGGAGCCTCGCCCGGGTGGTGGAGTCGTCTCCGGTCTCCTCCGCCCGTGTCCACGGGCAGGCCGGAATCGTCCTCGTCTCCTCCGACCCCTCGGAGGAGGGCTCGCGCCCGGGGGGAGGGTGGATCCCGAGCCCGGACGACCTCCCCAGAGAGGGGATCCTGAAGCAAACGCCGGACGGGGAAACCATGCTGGCGTACCTTCCCCTCTCCCTGGACGGGCGCCGGGATGGCGTCCTGGAGATCGAGCTCCCCGTGGGCGCGGTGAAAGCGGCGCTGGAGCGCGGTGCCTACCTGGGGCAGGGCCTCATGCTGGTGTCCTTCGTGGCCCTGGGCATCATCGTGGTGACGCTGCTGGAGCGGGAGGTCGTGTCGCCTCTCCAGCGCATCGAGAACGCCCTGTCGTCCAGCGAGGGCGTGGGGTCCCGTTCCAGGGACGAGGTCGGGCGTTTGGCCGCCTCGGTCGACCGCATCCTGGAGCGGGAGCGAAAGGCCGAGGAACGCGCCGAGGAGACGGAGCGTCAGCTCGCCGCCCAGGAGGGCCTGGCCGAGGTGGGCGGCCTGGCGGCCGAGATGGCCCACGAGTTCAAGCGCCCCCTGGCCTCGATCCGCACGGCCATCGACGTCCTCCAGCAGGAGTACGAGCTCGACAAGGGGGGCCAACAGGTCCTCGGGGAGGTCAACCACCAGCTGGAACGGCTCACCGAAACCATGCGGGACCTCTTCGCCCTGGCGCGACCCATGGCCCTTGAGACGGAGCCCCTCGACCTCACGGACGTGGCGGACGAAGCCCTCATGGAGGCCCGGTGCCTGATGGAAGCCGACGTCCACGTGGAGAGGCGGTACGCCCAACGGATCCCGTCGGTCGTGGGCGACCGCCACAGGCTGGAGCAGGCCATCCTGAACCTGCTGTGCAATGCCGCCGAGGCCACGCCGGACGCGGGCACGGTCACGTTGGGCATCACGGTCGGCGAGGGCTCCGTGTCGGTGGTCGTCTCCGACACAGGCGTGGGGATGTCGGCCGACGAGCTGGAGCGCGTGGTGCGGCCCTTCTACTCGACCAAGCCGACGGGCACGGGCCTGGGGCTCCCCCTGGTCCTCCGGATCGCCCGGGCCCACGCGGGTCATCTGGAGCTGGACAGCGCCCCCGGCCAGGGCACCACCGCGCGGCTGATCCTGCCCACGCGGTCCACGGACCCCAACCCCCGGGAGGCGTCCGAGTGGCATCCGAGCGGATCCTCGTCCTCGACGACGACGACCTGATCCGCGACGTGATCTCCGAGCGTCTCGAGCGCCGGGGCTTCGACGTCGCTCGGGCCTCCAGCCTGGAGGAGGCCCGGGCGCACGTCCGTGCGGCCCTTCCGGACGTGGCCCTCCTGGACATCCGCCTCCCGGACGGCCTGGGCACGGACCTCATGACGGAGCTGCTGAAGGACGACGTGCCGTGCGTCATGATGACGGCGCATGCCACCGTGGAGTCCGCCGTGACGGCCCTCCAGGCGGGGGCGTCGGACTACCTGGAGAAGCCCTTCTCCATGGACCGCCTGACCGCCACCCTGGGCGTGACTTTCGAGCGCAACCGCTTGCGGAGGGAAGTCCGGGCCCTGCGCAAGCGAGGCCCGCTGGTGGGGATGGTGGTGGGCCCGAGCGAGGCCATGGAGCGCGTGATGGAGCTGGTGGCCAAGGTGGCGCCGGCGGAGACCGCGACGATCCTGCTCCGGGGAGAGACCGGCACCGGGAAGGGGGTCCTGGCCCGCGCTCTCCACGAGTCGAGTCCGAGGGCCGACGGCCCGTTCGTGAACATCACCTGCTCCGCCCTGGCCGAGACCCTCATGGAGTCCGAGCTCTTCGGCCACGAGAAAGGCGCCTTCACCGATGCCCGCACCATGAAGCGCGGCCTGGTGGAGGTCGCGCACGAGGGGACCCTCTTCCTGGACGAGATCGGTGAGCTGTCGGCCGGCGTGCAGGGCAAGCTGCTCCGCTTCATCGAGGAGAAGACGTTCCGACGCGTGGGCGGCACCCGGGACCTCAACGTGGACACGCGCATCGTCGCGGCCACCAACCGGAACCTGGAGGAGGACGTGGCCGAGGGGCGCTTCCGGGAGGACCTCTACTACCGGTTGAGCGTGCTGCCCATCGAGATCCCTCCGCTCCGACACCGGCCCTCGGACATCCCGGTGCTGGCGGCCCACTTCCTGGACTCCTACTCGCGGGAGTTCGCCAAGCGCGTCACGTCCATCTCGCCCGAGGCCATGGAACACCTCGTCCGGCACCCGTGGCCCGGCAACGTGCGGGAGCTGCGCAACGTCGTCGAGCGCGCCGTCCTGCTGTCCGAAGGGACCGCCATCGAGGTCGACACGCTGCCCCCCGCTCTCACCCGGGACGCCGATGGGCCCCGGGACGCTGGCGGATTCGTTCCCGACCTGGGCCCCGATGGCGTGGATCTGGAAGAGATGGAGCGAGCGCTGCTGAGGGAGGCCCTGCGCCGTTCGGAGGGCAATCGCACCGAGGCGGGACGCCTCCTGGGCCTCAGCCGGCACCAGATCCGGAACCGACTCCAGAAGTACGGCCAGGAACCCGGAGACGACCGTTGAAGCGACGGCGCTCCGGTCACTGGCCGAAGCCCCTGGGGTGGGTCGCCCCCATGGGCATCGCCCTCATTGTGACGGCCGCGGACGTCGGCGCCCGTACCTTCGCCGGGCCACAGGAACCGCGGGAACCCGGTGGCATCCGCTGCGAGGCCTGCCACGGCGAGCTCGAATTCCTGCGGCAGCAGACGCCGACGTTCGCGCGGGCACGGAGCCTGCTGGTGAGGTCATCCGACCTGCGCGGCTCGGCCCACGACTCCCTCACGTGCGTGAGTTGCCACGGGAGCTTCGACCGGGTCCCTCATCCTCCCCCGGAGGAGCGGGCCTCCAGCACGTGCGCGTCGTGTCACGAAGCGGAGCATGCCGCCTGGGCCGGCAGCGTCCACGCCTCCGGGGAGGAAGCCGTTTGTTCGGACTGCCACGGTGTCCATGACGTCCTAAGTGTCGCAACGCTCGCCGAGGCCGCCGGCACTGCGCGGATGAGCGCGGCGTGCGCACAGTGCCACGACATCTCCCGCCTCCCCGCCACGGATCCGCACGTGGACGCCGTCGCCTGTTCCTCCTGCCACGGGGGCCACGGTATCGAGCCGCTCACGGGGGCCGCCCACGCCGAGGTGGCCTCGTCGCCGGAGACGTGTGGAGGGTGCCACGACGCCGTGCTGGCCACCTGGCGGAGCGACGTCCACGGGCGGGCGTTCCTGGACGGCGTGGGCACGGAGCCGGAGGGGGAGGAGAGCCCACCGGGCTGCGCGACCTGCCACGGCGTACACCCGACCCGAGGCGTGGAGGGGAGGGACGGTCAGCGCGCCATGGTGGACGTGTGCTCCTCGTGCCATGAGGAGTACGCCGAGAGCTTCGCCGACTCCTACCACGGACGGGCGTCCCAACTGGGGCTGGAGCGGGCGGCCACATGCGCCGCCTGTCATACACCGCACGGCATCCTGCCCGCGGCGGAGGCGGCCTCCTCGGTGTCCGAAGCCAACGTCCTGGCCACGTGCCGGTCGTGCCATGCCGGCGCCGGCGAGGGCTTCACGGCCTTCCAACCCCACGCCAACCACCACGACCGGGAGCGGTACCCCCAGGTGTTCTGGTCCTTCTGGCTCATGACGGGCCTCCTGGTGAGTACCTTCTTCGCCTTCGGGATGCACACCCTCCTCTGGCTGATCCGGTTGGGCATCGAGGGGTCGAGACCGCGGCACCCGACCCCGGCAAGCCGGAAGGAGGAGTCACCGTGACCCTGTCGGCGAAGTCGCCTCCGGAAGCGCGCCAGCCCCCGCCCCTTCGAGGGCAACCGTTGGATTCGGCGCAGCGGGGAGAGGGGCCCTTCGTGTGGAGGTTCCGCCTCTATCACAGGTGGACCCACGCCGCGGTGGTGGTGTCGTTTTTCACGCTGGTGCTCACGGGGTTGCCCCTGCGCTACAGCGGAGCCTTCTGGGCCCAACCCCTGATCGGCCTCTTCGGCGGCGTGGCGTCCGCGGGCGTGATCCATCGCATCGCCGCGTTGATGACGTTCGGGTACTTCGGCGCGCACGTGGCGTACCTCGTCAACCTCTTCATCCGCACACCCCCGCGCGACCGTGTCAAGCTCCTGTGGGGACCGGACTCCATGATGCCCCAGCCCCGGGACGTGGTCGACGTGCTGGACCAGATCCGGTGGTTCCTGGGCCGGGGTCCCCGCCCCCGTTTCGGGCGCTTCAGCTACATGGAGAAGTTCGATTACTTCGCGGTGTTCTGGGGCGTGGCCATCATCGGTGGCTCGGGCCTCCTCCTCTGGTTTCCCGAGTTCTTCGGACGTTTCCTGCCGGGATGGATCTTCAACGTGGCCACCGTCGTCCACGCTGACGAGGCGCTCCTGGCCTCGGGCTTCATCTTCACGATCCACTTCTTCAACGTGCATCTGCGTCCGGAGAAGTTCCCGCTGGACGCCGTGATGTTCACGGGCCGGGCCACGGTCAGCTACATGGAGGAGGAGCACCCCCTGACGGTCGAGCGGCACATCCGCGGACGTCTGGACGAACCCGTGTCCGAGCGCGCCATCCCCGACGCGCCCGCCCCGCCGCCCTCCCGCGCGGCCACGCTCGTCGCCGCCGCGCTCGGATTCCTGGCCGTTGCGGTGGGCTTCATGTGCGTTGGGCTCATCCTGTGGGCGCTGGCATTCTCATGAGGTTTCGGGTCATGTCGCCTCGGGTCTGGACGTCGCCAGCCGTGGGCCCTCGCGCGGCGCTGCTGTCGGCCGCCCTGGCGTCCATCGCGTTCATCGCGTCCCTGGCGTCGTGCGTCGAGGATCCGCGCGGGATGGGAGACGGAGGCGCGCTCGCCCCGCCGCCTCACGCCGACCTGGCATGCGCCGTGTGTCACCAGGGCGACAGGGCCGACCTGGGGCAGCCCGCCGTGCCCGGGTACACCTGCGCGTCCTCGGACTGCCACTCCGACGGCGGCCCCGCTCAGATCACGCTGTCCACGGTGACGTTCCGCCACCGGGACCACGCGGCCCCCGATGCCGCGGTGGACATGTCCTGCGCGGGTTGCCACAGCCACCGAAGCGGGGATGAGCCCATCCTTGCCCGGACCGACGCGTGCTCCCTCTGCCACGCGGAGCTCCTGCGGGGCGGC
>DASWKP010000323.1:0-7607 GCA_036396575.1 Longimicrobiales bacterium
CCGCGAGACTCGCGTGTTTGACGAAGTCGAAGGCCCGCGGCAGGACGCCAACGACCGTCGCGGCCTCGCCGTCCAGATAGATCTCGCTTCCGAGGACGCCGCGGTCCCCGCCGAAGGCCGACACCCAGATCTCGTGGCCCAGGACCGCCACCAACGGGGCGTCCGGGAGGTCGTCGCCCACCGAGAAGCCCCGGCCCAGCGCCGGTGACACTCCCAGCACCTCGAAGAAGTTGGCCGAGGTCAGGTGTGCCCGAATGTCGTGGGGCTCGGTGCCCAGCGGACTGGCCAGGTTGAAGCGCCCGCTACGGATCGCCGCCACTCCCTGGACCGCCTCATCGTGCTCCCGGAGCCAGATCACGTCCGGTCCGCCGAGCCAGCCCCGGTCCACGTCGAACCACGTGTAGTTGCGCCAGGCGAAGGACAGCTCCTCCGGGCGCTCGTAGGGCATGGGCTCCAGGAGGACGCTCTCCACTACCGCGTAAATCGACGTGAAGGCGCCCACGCCCACGCCCAGGGTCCCCAGCGCCAGGACCGCGAACAGGGGGCTCCGGGCCAGGCGCCGCCCCGCGTGCTTCAGTTCCACCGTTACCGAATCCCACCAGGTGCGTCCCATCGTCATCCTCCCGTGTCGTCCCGTACGCGTCCGTTCCACCACCGCTCCCCACGCCATGCCCGCCGCCGTCAGCGCGGCCAACGCCGCGACGGAGAGCACGCCCCGCGCCCGCCGGGCCCCGACCTGGTCCACGAACGCCGCGCGTAGGTCCGCGCCGAACGTCCGGCGGAACTCCCGAGGATAGAGCCGCAGAAGCGTTCTGATGAACGCCTCGGCGAGTCTCACCTCATGCCTCCCCCGTGCCCAGGAAGCGGGCCCAGGAAGCCTCCCGCCCTTGCCGCCTCGACCAGGCTGGCCAGGCGCTGGGCCTCGGCCGCCGCAACGATCCTGCCCAGGGGGGTGAGGCCGTAGTAGTTGCGGCGGGCGTCGTCGCCGTCCGCGTCGGGCGAGGCGTCCACGGGCTCGATGAGTCCCTGGTCCACCATGCGCCGCAGGGCCCGGTACAGCGTACCCACGTCGGGGATGACCTCCTTGCCCGTGCGTGCTGCGGCGTCCCGCATGATGCCGTAGCCGTGACGGGCGCCCCCTCCCAGGCTCAGGAGCACGTGCAGCTCCACGGGCCTCAGGGGGAGAAAGGACTCGGCGCGAGGTGGGTGGCTCGTGGGGGTCATGGCGAGTGGAGGCGAATGTCTGGCCGCGGCCGACCGTGGGCCGCGGGCGCCATCTCAGCGGCGCACATCTATGTGTAGCGCATAGATGCGGCGCGCGCAATGGTCGCGGCGCCCACAACAATCCCGTTCCCGCGGCTGTCCTTGAAGCGGATCGTTCGTCCACGCGTTCCCGCCCCAACCCTCACCGGACTCACGCCATGCGCTTCACGCGTTTCGTGCCGGCGGCCTTCCTGGCCATCCTCGCCCTCTGGGCCTCTCCCTCCGCGGCTCAGCTCACCATGCCCCTGGACGACGCCACCCTGGAGGAGTTCCGTTGGCGTTCCATCGGCCCCACCAACATGGGGGGACGCGTCACGGACGTGGAGGGAATTCCCAGCCCCTCCAAGACCTTCTACGTGGCCACCGCCTCGGGCGGCATCTGGAAGACGACCAACAACGGCGTCACCTTCCGGCCACTGTTCCAGAACGAGCGGGTCGTCTCCCTGGGAGACATCGCCGTCGCTCCGTCGGACACGACGCAGGTGTGGGCCGGGACCGGCGAGGAGGACTCCCGGAACTCCATCTCCCCCGGGGGAGGGATCTACAAGTCCATGGATGGGGGCCTCACCTGGGAGCTCAAGGGCCTCGTGGAGACCCAGGTCATCGCCCGCATCGTGGTCCATCCCACGAACCCGGACATCGTGTACGTGGCTGCCCTGGGTCACATCTGGGACTCTAATCCCGAGCGGGGCCTCTACAAGACGGCCGACGGTGGCGAGACCTGGGAGCTGGTCAAGTTCATCAGCGACCGGGCCGGCTTCATCGACGTCGCCATGCATCCACGGAACCCCGAGGTGCTGTTCGCGGCGAGCTGGGAGCGCGTGCGGGGTCCGTACTTCCTCCAGAGCGGCGGACCCGGCAGCGCTCTGTGGAAGACGGCTGATGGCGGCGCCACCTGGAGCGAGGTCGAGGGGAGCGGCTTTCCCACGACTCTTAAAGGCCGCATCGGCCTGGCGATCAGCCGCAGCCAGCCGGACGTCATGTACGCCATGGTGGAGGCTGAGGTGGGGGAGGGCTCCGAGGGCAACGGGCTCTACCGCTCCGCGGACGGCGGCGTGAGCTGGGAACGGGTGAACGAATTCAACACCCGCCCCTTCTACTACTCCCAGGTGAACATCGACCCCATGGATCCGGACCGGGTCTACTTCTCCTCCATCCGCTACTCCACGGACGGGGGTCGTACGGCGGGCGCCACGACCAACGGCATCCACGTGGACCACCACGCCATGTGGATCGATCCCAACGATCCCGACCGCGTGGTCGTGGGCAACGACGGCGGTGCCGCAATCAGTTGGGACAAAGGTGGCAACTGGAGCTACCTGAACACCTTCCCCGTCGGCCAGTTCTACCACGTCAGCTACAACATGGACGTGCCGTACCGCGTGTGCGGGGGGCTCCAGGACAACGGCACCTGGTGCGGACCCAGCCGCGTGGAGGGCGGCGGCATCAACAAGTATCATTGGGCCACCATCAGTGGCGGCGACGGATTCTACACGGCCCAGGACTGGGGGGACCCGGACGTCGTGTGGTCCGAGTCCCAGGGCGGGAACATGGGGCGGAGCATCATCTCCACGGGGCAGCGCTCCGGCCTGCAGAAGCCGAGCTGGGAGGACACCTGGCGGCCCCTGCAGGACTCCATCGTCATGCTCCTGGAGCAGGGCGCGAGCGAGAGCGACGCCCGCATCCTGAGCCTCCAGGAGCGGGGCACGGCCGACTCCATCGCGCTCCAGCAGCGTTGGAACTGGAACACACCCTTCCTCCAGTCGGGGCACGACCGGAGCGTGTTCTACGCCGGAGCCAACATGGTGCTGAAGAGCTCGAGCTTCGGCGATGGCCTGCGGCCCATCTCGCCGGACCTGTCGTATGCGGACCCGGAGAAGATCCGGGTGAGCACGCGGACCACGGGCGGCATCACGCCCGACGTGACCGGCGCCGAGACCTTCGGCACCATCGTGGCTCTGGCCGAGTCCCCGTTGCGCCAGGGTATGCTCTTCGCGGGCACCGATGACGGCAAGGTGTGGGTCACCCGGAACGACGGCAGTGACTGGACGGACCTCACCGGGCGCTTTCCCGGCGTTCCCGAAGGAACGTACGTGACCCGGGTGGAGCCCTCGCACTTCGATGAGGATCGCTTCTACGTCACGTTCGACGGGCACCGCACGAACGACCTTACGCCCTACGTCCAGGTGACGGAGGATGGGGGGCGCAGCTTCCGCTCGATCGCCAGCGACCTGCCGACGGGCGCGCCGGACTTCGTCCACGTGATCCGGGAGGACCCGCGCAACGAGAACCTCCTGTTCGTGGGGACGGACGTGGGCGCCTACGTGTCGACGAACCGGGGGGCCAACTGGCAGCGCTTCATGACCGGGCTGCCCACGACGCCCGTCCACGACCTGGAGATCCATCCCCGGGACCGCGAACTCATCGCGGCCACCCACGGGCGCTCCATCTGGATCGTGGACATCGCTCCTCTGGAGGAGCTGACGGACCGGGTCGTGGCCGACGGCGCGGCCTTCTTCGCTCCCACGCCCGCGTATCAGTGGGGGATGGAGGACCGTGGCGGGGAGTCGTATGGCCAGGCCTGGTTCTCCCGTCCCACGCCTGGTTCGGGCGCCCGGTTCCAGTACTGGATCGGTGAGGAGCTGGCGGGCGGGCCCGCGGGGCCGGGTGGCGGTCAGGCCGGTCCCCAGGTGGAGATCACCGTGACCGGCCCGAACGGGCAGGTCTTCCAGACGCTGACCGGACCGGCCACGGTGGGCTTCCACACGGTCAGTTGGAACTTCCGGGGGGAGGCTCCGCCGCCGGAGCCCAGCTCTCCTTCCGAGAGGCGCGACAGCCTGCGCGTGGTGGAGCGGGCTCGCTTGGTGCGGGACTCCCTGGTGGAGGCGGGTTGGGACGTAGCGCAGCTCGACCAGAGCATTGGCTTCTTCACCGGCGAGACCCCCAGCCCCTTCGGCCGCGGAGGCGGCGGGTTCGGGAGGGGCGGCCGGGGTGGCGGCGACCCCGAGGCCTTCGCCGAGCGGCCCGGCGAATCGCCGCCGAGCGCGGGTGGTGGCGGTGGCTTCGGTGGCGGTGGCTTCGGAAACCTGAGGGAGTTGGCCGAGCTGATCGTTCCCGGCGGCGGCTTCGGCTTCCTGCGCGGTGGCCGGGGCGGCGGTGGGGGCCAGGGGCCCATGGCGGAGCCCGGTACGTACACCGTCACCCTTACCGTGGGCGACCGGACCTTCACCCACGAGCTCGGGGTGGACCGGGTGGGCAACTACGAGTCCGGCGGCTCCGGGTTCCAGTGGAGCTTCGAGGAAATGATGGAGCGCGTGCGGTAAGGGCCGACTCCCGCACGGCCCGCGCCTCGGTTTCCCGGAGCCCCGCCGGCACGCATTATGTCCACCTCCACCCGAACCGTCCGTCGGAGGTTGGCACCATGCGTTCCCGCTTCGTGATCCGAGCGGCCCTCGCGGTCGCTCTCGCACCGCTGCTCCTGTCGGCCGGCGAGGCCGGGGCGCAGGACGCGTCCCTGGAGACCGCCCTGTCTCGCCTCGAGTTCAGGGAGCTGGGCCCGGCCATCATGGGGGGGCGCGTGTCGGATCTGGACGTGGTGGAGGCGAATCCGGCCGTGTGGTATGTGGGCTTCGCCAGCGGCGGCGTATGGAAGACCGAGAGCCATGGCATGAGCTGGACGCCGCTATTCGACCGCCAGCCCTGCGCGTCCATCGGCGCCGTGACGATTCACCAGCCCAACCCCAATGTCGTGTGGGTGGGCACGGGGGAGCCGCAGAACCGCCAGTCGTCGCCGTACGGGTGCGGCGTGTTTCGCAGTAACGACGGGGGCAGGACTTGGGAGGCCCGGGGCCTCGAGGCGACGCGGCACATCTCGCGCATCGCCATCCATCCCCACGACCCCGACGTGGTCTATGTGGCGGCGGTCGGGCACCTGTGGGGCCCGAATCCGGACCGGGGCGTCTACCGCACGCTGGACGGTGGGGCGACCTGGGAGCGGGTCCTCTACCTCGATGACGATACCGGCGCCATCGATCTGGTGATGGATCCCGCCGACTCTCGGACCCTGTTCGCCGCCATGTATCAGCGGCGGCGCACGTCGTTCGGCTTCAGCGGCAGCGGCTCCGGGAGCGGGCTGTACCGGACCACCGACGGCGGGGACACCTGGACGGAGCTCACCGACGGCCTCCCCGAAGGGGACAAGGGCCGCATCGGCATCGACGTGTACCGCCGCGACGGCAACCTGGTGTACGCTCTGGTGGAAGGCACGGGCCAGGAGGACCGTGGCCTGTACCGCTCCGACGACCGGGGCGAGAGCTGGCGGCGCGTGTCGGACAACAACCCCCGGCCCATGTACTTCAGCCTCGTGCGCATCGATCCGGGCAACCCCGAGCGCATCTATCTGGGGGGCGTCTCTCTCCAGGTGTCCGACGACGGGGGCGGGAGCTGGTGGGAGCGGGACGGCGCCGAGGGCATCCACGTGGACCACCACGCCCTCTGGGTCGACCCGTCGAACTCGAACCACGTCGTCCTGGGCAACGACGGCGGCGTGGCCAGCACATGGGACGCCGCGGAGAGCTGGCGACACCACAACAACCTCGCCGTGGGCCAGTTCTACGAGATCGGCGTGGACATGCGGGATCCGTACCGGGTGTGCGGCGGCCTTCAGGACAACAGCTCGTGGTGCGGCCCGTCCAACTCGCTGACGGACTACGGCATCCCCAACGGGAGCTGGATCGATGTCTCGGGCGGTGACGGCTTCTACAACCAGGTGGACCCCAGCGACTGGCGGATCGTCTACACGGAGTCCCAGGGCGGCAACATCAGCCGCGTGGACGTGAGCACGGGGGAGGCCCAGCGCATCCGTCCGGAGGCGCGCCCCACCGCCGACGACGAGGACCGCGCCTACGACTTCAACTGGAACGCACCCATCGTGGTGAGCCGCCACGACCCCGGCACGATCTACATCGGGGCCAACCACCTCATGCGCTCGCGGGACCGGGGCGTGACCTGGGAGGAGGCGAGCCCTGACCTGACCCGGGACATCGACCGGGATACCCTGGAGATCTTCGGCCGGGCTCTGTCCGAGCCGCACGTGTCGAGGAACGACGGCGTGTCGCGGTACGGCACCATCACCACCGTGGACGAGTCACCCCTGGACCCCGGTATCGTGTGGGTGGGCACCGACGACGGGAATCTCCAGGTCACGCGGGACGGAGGGTCCACCTGGGCGAACGTGGTGGACGCGGTCCCCGGCCTGCCCGCGCGGACCCATGTGAGCCGGGTGGATGCGTCGGCCCACGCTCCGGGGCGTGTGTACGCGGCCTTCGACGGGCACCAGAACGACGACTACCGTCCCTGGGTCTTCGTAAGCGAGGACTTCGGAGGATCGTGGAGGCGCATCACCGCGGGGCTGCCCGACGAGTCGGTGAACGTCGTCCGGGAGCACCCCGGCACCGAGGGCCTCCTCTTCGTCGGCAACGAACGGGGCCTGTACGTGTCCATCGACCGGGGCGGAAGCTGGACCCGCCTTCACGGCGCCAACCTCCCCACGGTGCCGGTCGACGACCTGGTCCTTCATCCCCGGGACAACGACCTCCTCATCGGCACGCACGGCCGAAGCATCTGGATCCTCCAGGACGTGACGCCGCTCGAACGCCTGGCCCGGGCGGAGGCGCTGGCCTCGGCGGCTCACCTCTTTCCGGTACGGCGAGCCACCCAGTGGGCGCGGGCCGGTGGATGGCCTTTCTGGGGAGACCAGTTCTTCGCCGAGGACCCGGAGGACGGGGCGCTCATCCGCTACTGGCTGGCCGACGAGCCGCCGGAGGCAGGGGTGGTCACGAACGGTGCGGCGGACGAGCCCGGCACCGGACACGGCGAGCCGTCCGTCACCATCCTCGATGCGTCCGGCCGGGTGGTGCGCCACCTCGATGGCCCCACCGAGGCGGGCATCAACGCGGTCATCTGGGACATGCGCCACGATCCCCCGTACGAGCCCGAGCCCGGCGGCGCCGCGCCCGGCCAGGGCGGGGGAGGCTTCGGTGGTGGGCCTCCTCCGGGGCCGCTGGTCCTGCCGGGGACGTACACGGTGCGACTGGAAGCGGGGGGCGTGTCCATGGAGGAATCGGTCGAGGTGCGCATCGATCCCCGGGTGGAAGTGAACCCGACCGCCTTGCGGGCCCGCTACGACGCGGCCATGGGTGCCCACGCTCTGGCCGCCCCCTTACGGGACGCTCAGGCGAGGGTCCGCGCGCTCACCGAGCAGCTCGGGGACGTGGACGACCTGCTGTCGGAGAGCGAGGCGGCCACCGACGAGGTCAGGGCCCGGGCCGAGGGGCTGTCCGACG
>DASWKP010000324.1:0-4425 GCA_036396575.1 Longimicrobiales bacterium
TGGGACCCCAACGACCCCCGGGTCGGCCTCCGGGCCGGCTGGCACGACGCAGGGGAGGCCATCCGGAATCTGGAGCGGGTGTCCAGCCTCGCCCGCCCGGAAGGCTTCGTCAATCCGGAGGACCCGGGGGACGTGCGCTTCTGGAACACCGACCTGGCGTTCGGCGGACACCACCTCTACCAGGGCAGCTACAACGGCTTTCAGGTCTACGACATCTCCGATCCGGCGGCGCCCAGGCTCCGACTCTCGGTGGTCTGCCCCGGCGGCCAGGGCGACGTGTCGGTCTACGGTCATCTGGTGGTCATGTCCGCGCAGGAGACGCGAGGCCGCCTGGACTGCGGGGTGGAGGGCGTGGAGGAGCCCGTGAGCGCGGAGCGACTCCGGGGCATTCGCATCTTCGACGTGTCCGACCTGGACAACCCCCGCCAGGTAGCGGCCATCCAGGCGTGCCGTGGCTCCCACACGCACTCCCTGGTCACCGACCCGGACGACCCTGACAACCTCTACGTCTACATCCAGGGGACGGGGGGCGTGCGCCCCGGCGAGGAGCTGCCCGGCTGCTCCGAGGCCGAGCCGGAGGAGGACCCCAACACCTCCCTCTTCCGCATCGAGGTGGTGCGCGTGCCCCTGGCGGCCCCCGAGCGGGCCGAGATCGTGAGCATGCCCCGCATCTTCGCGGACCCGGAGACGGGGGCCATCGACGGCCTGTGGGCGGGGGGCGACCACGGGGAGGGCACCCAGGACTCCCGACGCACGGACCGTTGCCACGACATCACGGCCTACCCCGCCATCGGCCTCGCGGCGGGCGCTTGCTCGGGCAACGGCATCCTCCTGGACATCACGGATCCGGTGAACCCCGTGCGCGTGGACCAGGTGACCGACCCCAACTTCTCGTACTGGCACTCGGCCACCTTCAACAACAGAGGTACGGTCGTCGTGTTCACCGACGAATGGGGCGGGGGCACGGCGCCCCGCTGCCGGGCCACCGATCCGGACACCTGGGGGGCCAACGCGATCTTCATGCGGGAAGAGAGCGGCATGGAGCTGGCCGGCTACCACAAGCTCCCCGTGCCCCAGACCGGCACGGAGAACTGCGTGGCCCACAACGGCTCCATGATTCCCGTACCGGGGCGAGACATCATGGTCCAGGGCTGGTACCAGGGGGGCCTCTCCCTCATGGACTTCACGGACCCGCGCAATCCCGTGGAGATCGCCTTCTTCGACCGGGGACCCGTGAGCGACGAGCAGCTCCACACGGCGGGGTACTGGTCCGCATACTGGTACAACGGACGCATCTACGGGGCGGAGATCGCCCGGGGCATCGACGTGTTCCGCCTCCTGCCCAGCGAGCACCTGTCCGAGGCAGAGATCGCCGCCGCGGAGCTGGTGCGCATGAGCGAGTTCAACGCGCAGCTCCAACCCGCGGTCGAGTGGCCGGCTTCGGTGCCCGTGGCCCGGGCGTACCTGGACCAGCTCGTGCGCCACCGGCGCATCCGCGACGACAGGGCTGCCCGGGTGGACGCCGTCCTGGAGCGAGCCGCCCGTAGCGAGGCCACGGCCGGAGAGCTGAGTCGCCTGGCGGAGGAGCTGGACGGTGACGCGGCGTCCGTCCGTGCCGGCTCTCTCGGAGGGGATGCGGAGCGACTGAGCGAGCTGGCGGCGGTACTCCGGGAAATGGGAAACTGAAAAGGGTGGCGCCCAAGCCTGCTGGCCCCCCCTTATTGAGTCACACCCCCTCTACAGGAGCCCTCCATGGTCGGTCTCACCGCGCTCTGGCTGCCCATCCTCGTGGCGGCGATCTTCGTCTTCGTGGCCAGCTCCGTCATCCACATGTTCCTCAACTATCACGGGCGTGACTTCTCGCAGGTGCCCGATGAAGACCGGATGATGGAGGCTTTGAGGAGCTTCGACGTCCCCGCCGGGGACTACGTCATCCCATACGCCGGCGGCGACCCGGACGTGATGAAGAGCGAGCAATTTCGGGAAAAGGCCAGGCAGGGCCCGGTCGTCTTCATGACCGTTCTGCCCAAGGGCGATCCTTTCAACATGGGCCCCCAGCTCGCGCAGTGGTTCCTCTTCTGCCTGGTCGTGAGCGTCTTTGCGGCCTACATCACGGGGCGGGCCCTGCCCGCGGGGTCGGATTACCTGAATGTCTTCCGCTTCGCGGGATGCACGGCGTTCATCGGGTATGCGCTGGCCCATTTCCCGCGCTCCATCTGGTTCAAGCAGCGGTGGAGCACCACGCTCAAAAGCGTCTTCGACGGGCTGATCTACGGGCTCCTCACGGCGGGCGCCTTCGGCTGGCTCTGGCCGCCCTGACGTGAGCGCGGGGCAGGTCAGCCCATGAGCTCATGGAGGGCCCGCACCCCCTCCGAGCCGGGGAACACCCGGTCGGCCTGGGCCGCCGTCAGATCGAACGCCCCGGACAGGACGCCCTTGAGGACGGCCCGGGTGTCCAGCGTGGGCTTGAGGTCCCGGCCCTCGTAGAGGTCGCGCTCCGCCAGGCCCGGCCAGTCCGCCACGACACGGCTGCGGGCCACCCGGGGCCCCAGCACGAAGCCGGCGCCGGCGGTGCCGTGGTCAGTCCCACCGGTGCCGTTGGGGCGCGCCGTGCGGCCGAACTCGGTCATGACCACCACCGTGGTGGCCCCCCACCCGTCCCCCATGGCCTCGTGGAAGGCCACCAGCCCCTCGGCGAGGCGACCCAGCAGGCGGTCCAGGGGGCCGCCTGCCATCCCCTGGTTGGCGTGGGTGTCCCAGCCCGACAGCTCCATGGCCGCCACGTTGGGGCCGGTTGCGGTGCCCAGTAGGCGAGCCGTGGCCCGGAACAGCCCCCGAATGTCGTTCCCGGCACGGCGTGCGCCGCCGGCCATCTCGTCCCCCACGCCCTCGGTCACCTCCCGCTGCTGGATGGCCGCTTCGAAGCGGTTCTGGAGGACGGGGTCGGTCCGGTAGAGCAGGTGGAGCCGGTCGAGGTAGGCGTCCCCCACGACCCCGAGCTGGGCCGGAGACCACGTGGACACGGGATGCGACCCCACCAGGGAGCGGGGCATTCCGGCCGCCACCGCGATGCCCGAGCGCTCTCCCTCCATGACCTGGAGGAGGCGGTTCAGCCACCCGTCGGCGGCGCCGTCGGGCGCCCCCAGGCCCGTTTCGAGGATGGCCTGGCCGTCGAAGTGGCTCCGCGTCCGGTAGGGGATGGCCATGGCGTGGAGCGCCACCAGCTCGTCCCGCTCCCAGAACGCCCGGAGAGGCGCCAGCCCCGGGGCCAGCCCGAAGTCGCCGTCGAGCTCCGGGAGGTCGCCCTCGCCGAAGGCCATGGCGCCCCGGAGTCTCCGGTAGCTCGCGTCCCCCGCCGGGACCACGGCGGCGAGGCCGTCGAAGCCCCCCCGCAGGAGGACGAAGACCAGCTTCCCCGGCTGGGGCACCTGGGCGAAGCGAACCACGGGAAAGCCGAAGGTGGCCAGGCCCCCCCAACACATCCCGGTGCTCCGGAGGAAGTCACGGCGGTCCATGGTCACCTCCACTGGAACGCGGGACCGGCCAGGACCAGGGCCACGCGTTCGTCCACGTCGATGGAATCGTCCGCGAGGAGCCCCGGCAGGGGATCCCCCGGGGGAAGCTCCACGAGACTCGCCAGGAGGTCCGGGGCCACGCGACGGCCTCCGCGCTGCGCGGGCATGACCCGCCCCGCCAGGGTGCGCGCCAGCTCGGCCCGGTTCATGAGGCTGCCGGGATCGGCCCACTCGCGCACCGTGTCGCCGAAGCCGTTGGGGCCGGGCGGAGCCCACAGGGGATGCCGGAGCTGCGCCAGGAGGGGCGGGAGGGTGGGGCCGACCGCCTGTCCACCCAGGCCGCGCACGGCGGCCACGAGCCAGTCCTGGGGCGTGCGGAGCTTCCGGTGCTCCGGGTCCCACGCCTCGTCCAGGTGGACGAGGGCCCGGGCCACCTCCCGGAGGTCGCCCCCGGTCTCCTGAAAGACCCCGGCGACGCGCGCCACCGCCGGCGCTGGGGGGTCGTCGGCCACGAAGTGCCGCACCAGCTTGCCCGCCACGAAGGCGGCGGCCTCGGGCCGCCGGCACAGGTCCCGGATCACGCGGATCCCCTCGTCTTCTCCGGACTCCTCGTACCGGACCCCCATCACCCGCTTGTCGCCCGGCTCGTGGAGGAAGGACGCGAACGCGAAGTCCAGCTCCGCGGACCAACTGGGGTCGGGAGGTCCGCCCCTGGGCCCGATGCCGGCCACGGTCCACCCGGTGAGGATGCGCGCCAGCTCCGTGACGTCGTCCTGGGAGTAGCCCGCGTCCACGCCCACCGTGTGCAGCTCCAGGAGCTCCCGGGCGTGGTTTTCGTTCAGGCCCTGGGATCCCCGTGCTGTCCGCTGGCTCCCACGTCCGGCGGCGCTACTGGGACCCACGGACTGGA
>DASWKP010000325.1:0-4200 GCA_036396575.1 Longimicrobiales bacterium
CCCCCCCCTCAACGATCGATCACCAGCGCCGGAATCGACACCGTCACGGTGCCGCCCACCTCCTTTGTCCGCTACGTCTCGCGTCAGGAAGACGGGAGTCACTCCCCCTCGTACAATCGCTCCAGATCCACAAGGTCCACGTCCGCCCGGGCGCGCGTGACCGCCCGGAGCTCGTCCGTAAACCGGGGAGCGATCAGGAGCAAGCGGCCGTGGGCTGCCCGAGGGCCGAGGGCCGCCCTGGCCCGCTCGAGGTGGCGCAACCGATCCGGCCCCACAACCTGGCCCGCCTTGGCTTCGCCGATGGCGAGGACCTGGCGCTCGGACGGTGTTTCGGCGCCCCCGCCGGCCGCTACGACCACGTCGAGCTGATGCTCCCGTCCGTCGATGAAGGCCGACGACGGCCCGATGAAGCCCGGCGGGCCGCCGAGGGTGCCAGGGTCCGCGAAGCGACGTGCCCAGGTCCGGGCTACCTCCTCGAACACGGGCCCCCGCACCCGGGAGTCGAAGGTGCGGGCGAGCGTCGCTTCCCAACTCTGCCGAGCGTCCCGGTCCCGAAGCAGCCCGGCATGAGGCTCGAGGATGGCGTAGTGGAATTGGAGAAACGGATCCGCCAGCGCATAGAGGGGACGCTGGGACCGAATGGGGTCCTCGTGACGGAGCACGAAGCCCGCGGCCACGAGTCGGGCCAGGGCCGGGGCCAGGTTGGACACGGACCTGCGGAGCCGGTTCGCGATGGATCCGGCCGTCACGGAGCCGTTGGCGATGGCTCCGAGGATGCTGTGGTGGAGGGCGGGGCTGGCCGCCGACAGCGTCGGGTCCTCGGCCAGGAGGGTCGTGGCTTCGTGATGAAGGGTGGCCGCTGGAGAGAGAATGCGCCTCGCCACCCAGCGGTGGAAGTCGTCCGGCCCGGCGGGAAGGTCGTGGTCGACCATGTCGCTGGCGTACCCGATCACGCCCCCGATGACGGAGAAAACACGCAGCGCGAGATCGGGATCACGGCTCCGGAGGTAGGTGTCACGGGCGCCCCGGAAGTCCAGGGGCCGCATGACCAGCTCCAGTCCCGCTCGGCCCCGGAGGGGCACTTCTCCGGTGGTGAGGCTCCTCATCATCGCCAGGGCGGATCCGCACAGGATCAGGCGGGCGCGGCCGGCCTCCCGCATCCCTCCGGCGGGCGTGGCGGGCCCGGGGGTCGCGGCGCTCCGGGACGCGGGCCCCAGGGCATGGGCCACCAGGGAGTCGAGGGTGCGGTCGGCCTCCAGAAGGTACCCGAACTCGTCCAGCACCACGGGCACGGACCCATCCCGACCAAGCGCGAGAAGCCGTTCGAGGGCCTGGCTCCAGTCGTCGAGGGCGAGGCTTCCCGTGCCGTGCCAGGCTCCGAGCGCCTGACCCAGACGGGCCAGGTGGACGGCTGTCTCTCCCCGTGTGGCCTCCCAGTAGAACCCCCCCCGCTCCCTTGCCACCTCGGAGAGGAGGGTGGACTTGCCGATCCTTCTGCGCCCGTAGACGAGACCCAGGGTGGGCCGGTCCGCCCCCGAGTCGAGGAACTCCTCGATGGGCTGCCGGCTCGTCAGGAGGTCCATGATACTCCTTCGTTAGATACTCACGCTCATCATAGTATCATGAGACTAAGTATCATGCAACGCACGACGCAATGCGTGGCTCGAACCCACCGCCGGGACAGCGCCAGCGTGAGTCGCCGGACGGAGCGTGCTTCCCCGGGACCCCGCGAAACCATGGCAGGGGAGGCTCCCGTAGGGCCCTACATGCCCAGAGCCCTGAAGTGGTGGCTGCTCGCCCTCGCCCTGCCCGTCCACGTGGTGGTCCTGCTGGCGGTGACGGGCGTCCCGCGCCCGCCGGCCCTGACAGTGGAGGGCGTGGGCCGCGTGGGGTGGACCCCCCTGCTGGAGGACGCCGCCCGGCTGTGGGCGGGGCGCCACGCCCGGAGCCTGGTCACGTGGATGCCCGACGGCTCGGGCGTCCTCGTGCAGGGCCGCCGCCTCCTATTCGACACGCGGCTCCACACGCTGGCGCGCCCGGGCGGGGACGCCGTCTTCCTCCCGGCCATTCCCCGGAACGCGACGGTGCGGACCCGCTTCGGCAAGCCGTACGTGGTGCTGGCGTGGGACCTGGACGGCGACGAGCAATACCGGCTGTTCCGGTGGGACCTGGGCGGCGAGCCGCCGGTGCCTCTCACGGACGGTCCCGAGCGCGCCACCTTCGGCGCCTTCGAGCCCGACGGCCACCGCATCGCCTACGCGAGCACGCGCCGGAACGGCCGGGATGCGGATATCTACGTGATGGACGTCATGGACCACGGCTCCGACGAGCGCGTTCTGGAGGCGGGCGGCACGTGGGGCGTCGCCGGATGGTCCCCGGTGGCGGACGAGCTCCTGGTGGTGAAGGTCACGTCCAACCTGGCCAATGAGCTGTACATCCTGGACCTGGCCACCCGCGCCCTGCGGCGCCTGGAGACGGGGGCGGAGGGCTCCGTGCGCCACGGCTCGGCCCAGTGGAGCCCGGATGGGCGGGCGCTCTACTACGCCAGCGACGGGGGCGCCGAGTTCATGCACCTGCGCCGGCTGGACCTCCCTACGGGGCGGGAGACCGTCCTGACGGCCGCCCTCCCGTGGGACGTCACCGGCGTCCAGCAGAGTGGCGACGGAGGGACGCTCCTCCTCTCCGTCAACGAGGGGGGCAGGACGCGCCACTACACTACCGGCCCCATGGGCGAAGACCCGCGCCCGCTGGACCTCTTCCCCGCGGGGCAGCTCACCGCCCTCCTCCACCCGGAGGAGCCCCTCGTGCTGGTGAATCACACGGACGAAGACGGCGTGGTCCGCGGATACACCTGGAACCTGCGCACCGAGGAGCTTATCCGCTGGGTGGGCCCGGAGGCGGCGGCCAGCGACGCCCCGGCTCCGCGTCTGATCGAGTACCCCACCTTCGACTCCGTGGACGGCGCGCCCCGGCACATCCCCGCCTTCGTCTACCCAGGCCTGGGCGAGGGGCCACACCCGGTGCTCGTCTCCATCCACGGGGGCCCGGAGTCCCAGGCGCTTCTACGCACGGGGGTGAGCGCCGCCCAGCGGGACGGCATCACCCTCATCACGCCCAACGTGAGAGGGTCCACGGGCTACGGGCGGACATACACGACCCTGGACGACTGGTACCTGCGGGAGGACGCCGTCCGGGACATCGGCGCCCTCCTGGACTGGATCCGCACACAGCCGGACCTGGACGCGGAGCGGGTGGCGGTCACCGGCGGCTCCTACGGCGGCTACATGGTCCTGGCGTCCCTCGTGCACTACAGCCCCCGGCTCCGGTGCGGTATCGACATCGTCGGCATCAGCGACTTCGTGACCTTTCTGGAGAACACCGCGGACTACCGGAGGGACCTCCGACGCGCCGAGTACGGCGATGAGCGCATCCCGGAGATGAGGGCCTTCCTGGACTCCATCGCACCGCTCACGAGCGCGGAGCGCATCACCTCCCCCCTCATGGTCGTCCAGGGGGCCAACGACCCGCGGGTCCCTGTCACCGAGTCCCGGCAGCTCGTGGAACGGGTCAGGGATGGCGGGCTGGACGTCTCCTACATCGAGGGCGCCAACGAAGGCCACGGCTTCCGGGATCCGTGGAACTCCCTGTGGGCGGGGCTGGCCCAGCGGCAGCTCACCCGGGAGTGTCTCCACGGCGGGTGAGGCCGCCGCGGCGTCGTACGATCACCTCCCGGAGCACGACATCATGACCCCACCCGATCTTCGTCCGCGACGTCCCCGAACCGGTGGGGTTCTATATTGGCAAGCTCGGCTTCACTCTGGGCTTCACCTGGGGCGGGCCGCCCACCATGGCGGGCGTCACCCTTAGACCCCGTTGAACTCACTGAAATGACGTACACGACACCCGGCGTGCTTGGTGACACGCCGATGCGTTCGTACGGACGCAAGCTCGATCTGTTTGCCAGACATGCAGAGCCGGAGCTTGCCGCACTCCTTCGCTGGCTGCCGGTTCAGCCCGGCCACCGAGTCTTGGATAGCGGCTGCGGGACGGGCTTGCTCACGCGCTGGCTTGGCGACCTCGTTGGACCCGACGGCCTCGCGGTAGGGCTGGACCTCGCGGCCGAGCATATTGCCTCGGCAGCAACAAAGGGCGAGGAGTCGAAGGGACACCTGAGCTTTCTCCAAGCCGACCTCTTGCTTC
>DASWKP010000326.1:0-6368 GCA_036396575.1 Longimicrobiales bacterium
CCACCAGCGGCAGGTCGCCCTGGACGTTCCAGTTCGCTCCGCCCATCATGGCATAGCGTGTCCTGGCGTCGTACGCGGAGCCGGCCTTCCGGCGCGTGTCGAAGACCAGTCGCTGGCTCGGGACCGGGCCTCCCGTGGCCGGGGAGTAGATGGGGTTACCCAGAGCCTCCCCCTTCCCCGTGTCCTGGCTGTACTGGATGATCGAGTCCGCCACGAGCCGGGCGCCGTCGGGCTGGAGCAGGCTGGCCGGGCGCGCGCTGTCCCCGTAGAGGAGGAGCTCTCCGAACTCGGCCTCGTATTCGGCTCGGCGGGCCTCGTAGGACGTGACGTCGTACTCCACCATGCTCATGAGCGCCACGAGGACCGAGTCCCCCTGCGTCATCGTCTCCGCGGCGGCGCCGCTACCCCGCGAAGCCCGGGCCGAGTCGGCGGCCGCGCTGTCGGGCAACGTCCCGGGAGGAAGGCCGAGCGCCCGCAACCGCTGGCGCAGCCGCAGGGCGGCCGAGTCCACCTGCTGGGCGGAGGCGGTCTCCTGCGCGCCGGTGCCCGTCTGCTGGGCGGCGGCGGTCCCGACCGCGGGGACCAACGCGCTCAGCCCGAGAAAGAGCCGCAGGACGAGGCGGGTCACGAATCCCCTTTCTCCACGGCGCCGTCCGGTCCGTCCTGGGACGGCAGGATGCTCCGGTCGACGCGCCGGCGCACGATCAGGGCCGACAGCAGGATGCTGAGCTCGTAGAGGAGGAAGAGCGGGACCATCATGAGGAGCGTCACCATGATCACGTCGCCGGGGCTCAGAAGGCTGGCCACCACCGTGATGATGACGACCGCGTGGCGACGTTTGGCCCGGAGGAACGTGGGCGTGGCCAGGCCCAGGGCCGTAAGGATCATCACCACCACGGGCAACTCGAAGACGATGCCGAAGCCCACCAGGAGTCGGACCACGAAGCCCAGGTACTCGTCCACCCCGATGAGGTTGTCGAGGTAGTCCGGAAAGAGGCCGAACAGGAACTTGAGGCTGACCGGGAGGGCCAGGAAGTACGCCATGGCCACCCCGAGCACGAACAGGACGAAGCCCAGGTAGAAGCTCGGGATGATGGCCCTGCGCTCGTGGTCCTCCAGTGCCGGGGCCAGGAACGCCCAGATCTCGTAGATGATCAGGGGCGCCGACAGGATCAGCCCCACGATGAGGGCGAGCTTGACGTACAGGAAGAAGGGCGTGACCGGATTGAAGACGTTCAGACGCCCGGTGGGTGTGTACCGCATCACCGGCTGGATGAGGAGATCCATGACGCCGTAGTAGTAGACCACCCCGAAGCCCACCAGCGTGAAGAACAGAATCGCCCCCGCCGACTTGAAGATCCGCCAGCGCAGCTCTTCCAGGTGATCGAGGAAGGGCATCTCCCCCCGGGGGTTCATCTTCTTCATTCCCGCACCTTCCCCGGACCGAGGCTACGCGCTCGAGAGACGCGCACCGAGGGACCCCTGGCACCCGATCAGTCTCCTCACTGGACGCGTTCCGCGGCCGTGCTCAGAGGAAGCTCCACCTGGTTCAGGGCCTGGAGCTGGCGCTCCTCGGCGGCGGTGAGCTCGTGGAGGACCTCCTGGAACTGTCCCACGTCCTGGAAGTTCCTGTACACGGAGGCGAAGCGCACGTAGGCCACCCGGTCCAGAGGAGCCAGAGCCTGCATGACCATCTCGCCGATACTGGACGAGGGCACTTCCACGCCCGCTTCGCGGGACAGAGCGTCCTCGACGAGGTTGGCGATGGCCTCCATCTGGGACGCCGACACCGGCCGTTTGGCGCAGGCGATCTTCAGGCTCCGGAGGAGCTTGTCCCGGCTGTACTCCTCGGCGCTGCCCCCGCGCTTGAGGATCTGGATCGGGCGTTCCTCCACGTACTCGTAGGTGGTGAAGCGACCGCCGCACACGTTGCACTCCCGCCTGCGCCGGACCGCCCTCCCTCCCCGACTCGTGCGGGTGTCCACCACCCGGTTGTCCGGGGCGTCACACTCGGGGCAGTGCACGGTTCGGCTCCGGGGGCTTCAGCGCCCGATCTCGTCCAGGCGGTCCTGAGCGAGGCCGGCCATCTGGCTGTCCGGGTATGTGTTCACCACGAGCTGGAGGTAGCGTCGCGCCTCCGGCGCGTTGTTGAGGTCCCGGTAGCACAGGCCCACTCGGTAGAGCGCATCCGCCACTTTGGCGTCCGCCGGGAACAGCTCCCGGATCTGGAGGAACCGCTGAACGGCGTCCTCCAGGCGACCTTCCTGGACCAGGATGTCCGCCAGGTTGTAGTGCGCCAGGGGCGCCAATTCGTCCGTGGGGTGCGACGTCAGGAACTGGTTGAAGCCGATCCGGGCGGCCCCGAGGGAGCCCCGGTTGAACTGCTGCATGGCGGCCTCGTACATGTCGTCGGCCGCGGCGGCCTGCTGGGGCGTATTCTGCCTCCCCCCGCCGAGGGGGGACACGCGCGACGCTCCGGTGCCGCCCCGGATCGACTCGATCTGGTCCTGGATCGAGGCGATGGCCCGCTGATTCTGGCCCGAAAGCTCCCGGATGCCGTCGAGCTCCTCCAGGATCCGCCGGAGCTGCTGCGAGATGTCCCCCCGGAGGTCCACGAGTTGTCCGCTCTGCGTCCTGAGGGTATCCGCGGTGGCTCGCCGCTGCTCCTGGAGGACCAGCATGAGGGAGTCCTGGCGCACGGAGACGGCCCGGAGCTGACCCTCCACGCCCCGGAGGTCGCCCTTGGTCGCGCATCCCGTGACGGTCATGACGGTGGCGAGGAGGGCCGGAGCCCAACTCGCCGAAGGGAATGACAACGCGCGCATGTCGGTTCTACCACCGGCCCCCCCGGAGAGGTCCGGGAGGGCCGGGGGATCTCCTTGAGGCCTACGGTTCCTGACTGCCGCCGGCGGGTCGGATCATGTCCTCACCGGCCGTGATGATGAACTCGGTCCTGCGATTCCGGGACCAAGCGGCTTCGTTGCTCTGGTTCAGGAGAGGCCGCTCCTCGCCGAAGCTCAGGATGGCGAAGCGGCTCTGGTCCAACCCGAAGTCGATGAGGAACTGACGAACCTGGTCGGCGCGCCGGTTCCCGAGGGCCAGGTTGTATTCGGTGGAGCCGCGCTCGTCGGCGTGTCCCTCGATGCGGATCCTGACCCCGGGACTGTTCCGGAGGATCTCCACCTTCTGGCGGAGCACGCGCTCAGCAGCGGCGGTGATGTCGCTCTGGTCGTAGTCGAAGAACACCATCTCTTCCAGCGTGGCTCTGGCCGCGCGCACGCGGGCGCTCTCCGCGGCCGCCGCGGCGTCGCGGGCGGCCGCGGCCTGGCGGATCGAGTCCTGCTGCGCGCGCTCACGGGCGATCGAGTCGGCGCGCAGGCGCTCGAGCTCGGCCGCCGTAGGCCCGGTAGGCGACGGTGGAGGCGGCGGCGGGTCGCCCCCGCAGGCCACGAACCACGCGGACGCGACGATGATCGTAAACGCAAGTCGGCGGTATCTCATTACGACTCCGGGGATGTTGGGTGCATCGACTGTGGGCATGGCGAAGCTCCGAGAGAAAAAATACCGGAAAGTAGCGGTTAAGGCCACGAGAATGGGCGTTCACGCGTCACATGCCGGTCCTGCCAAGGGACGGGGACCACTCCGGCACTCGCACGGCCACGCCCCGCAGGAGCGGCCGGATGGCGCCCGTGTGGCTGTCCACCACGAACAGGCCCCTTCCCCACGTCCGTTCGCCGATGAAGACGAGATGCCGCCCATCCGGCGCCCAGGACGGATCCTCGTTGTTTCCCTCCGACGTGAGCTGGAGGACGCGGCCGTCCTCGCCCATGCGGGCCACGAGTATCTGGTGGGGGCCGCGCAGGCCCACGCGACCGCTGAACGCCACGAGATCGTCGTAGGGGGACCACTCAGGAGCCGTGTAATAGCTGTGCTCGCCGTACCGGTAGGGAGAGATCAGGTCCGCCTCGCCTCCGCCCGCCGGCATGAAGAACACCTGTGGTGAGTTGTCTCCGAAGCGGTTGGAGTTGAAGGCCATCCAGCGCCCGTCCGGACTGAACGTGGGGGAGTACTCACGGTGCTGCGACTGGGAGAGATTGGTCAGGCAACACTGGCGCGTGAGGTTGTAGGTGTAGATGCCGCTGAGCGCCCCTGCCTGCACCGAAAAGGCGATGAGGTCCCCGTCAGGGTGGTACGCCGGGGTGATGAAGTCCCCGTCGCGAAGCAGATCCAGGGAGGCCTCCTGGCCCGTCGCCAGATCGAGCTCGTAGATGCGCGGAAATCCGCTCTTGTAGGACGTGTAGAGCAGGTTCTCGCCATCGGGAGCCCACGCGGGCATCATGGTCAGCGTGCCGTAGTTGGTCACCCGCCTCAGGTTCTCTCCGTCCGAGTCGATGAGCCAGAGCTCCTGGGTCTGACCGCCGTCCTGGGTCATGGAGAAGGCGATGCGGCTCGCCGCCATGCCCGGCTCATCGAACGTCCACCGCACGATCTGGTCGCTGATCTCGTGCACGGCCATGCGAAAGCCGGGATCCGAGGGATCCGGTATCGGAAAGCGGCCTTCCTCCTTGACCTGGCCGTACAGCACGTCGTGCAACTCGAGGACGACGATGAAGCCCTGCGTTCCCGTCCCCTCGACGCTACCGTTCAGGAGCCACACGGCCCCCAGGCGATCCCACAACGTATAGTCGATGCCCTGCCCCTGAAGGGCCGCGGGGATGGAGTCCATCAGAGTGAAGCGGTCACTGTACCGGAGGTCGCGGGCGATGATGTCCTGCACGTCCCGGGCCGCGCCCGCCCCCCCGAAGCGACCGCCGAAGGGCTTGACCGCGAGGGCCGGCTGATAATCGGACTCGTATACCAGCCCCAACTCCACCCCGGGCAGGCGTTCCTGGGCGCCCACATCCTCCACCCCTACGGCGACCGCGGCGGCCATCGCCAGCGTCGCGCTCCACGGCGTCCCGGAAATCCGCTTGCGTCGTGTCATCGTGCCGTTCCAGCCTCGGGGGCGGGGGTCATGAGTCGGTCGGGAACCTCGGGGCCCTGTCCCCGAGGTTGGAAGCGGAAAAGCACGGGTAGCTGATCGTAGGGAAGATCCGCCGGCAACGGGCCGAACCGCCCTCCCGCGCACTCCACGGCCGCCACCGCGTCCAGGTCGAAGTCGAGGACCCCGGACGATTCTACAATCTCCTCGCGGGAAACGGTCCCGTCGCGTTCGATGACGAACGAGACCCTCGTCTCCAGGCCGCGCCGGTTGCCCGGCCGGAAGCACCGGTTGATCTGATCGACGATGTTCTGGTAGTAGACGGGAAAGTCCCGCCGCAGCCCCTCCATGCGCACGTTGATCTCCTCGGGCGAGGATGGCGTGGGGGCGGGGTCGGGCGGCGGAGCCCGGAGCTCCTCGGGCTCCGGTTCGGGATCCACTTCCTCCACAACCGGGTCCGGCTCCGGCTCGGGTGGCGGCGGCTCGGGAGTCTCCACCACGAGCTCCTCCTCGACCGCCGGCGGCTCCTCCTCCGGAGGACGTTCGGGAGCGGACGGCGCCACCAGTTCGAACTCGAAGGTGATGAACTCCATGGGACGGGGCTGCACGACGGAGCTCAGCCACATCAACGCCACGACCAGCGTGTGGATGGCGGCCGAGCCCATGACGGCGACGCCGTCCGTTGCCCGGGGGCGCCTGCGGCGGGCCACCACGCCCCGCGCCGGTACCGCGCGGTGCGGCTTCACCCCTCCGGCCAAGGCTCCCCGACCATCGCGATGTCCAGCCCCGCGTCCGTGATCACGCCCACGACCTTGAACACCATGTCCCAGGTGGCGGCGCGGTCGGCCTGGACGTAGACGCGCTCGATGCCGCCCGCGGCCATGAGTTGGCCGAAGCTGGCCCGGAAGTCAGCCAGCGTGAGGGGCGACTCCTCCAGGAAGACCGTCCCCTCCGCGTCCAGCGTCACGATGAAGGGCTGATCCACATGCGTGAGCGGCTGCACGTCCGCCTCCGGAACCTCCACCTCGATGCCGCCCTGGAGCGCCGGCGCCGTGATTATGAAGATCACCAGCAGCGTGAAGGCCACGTCCACGAGGCTGGTGACGTTGATATCCGCCGTGAGGGGCAGATCGTCCCGGCGGCGGGCGACGCGGCGCATCATGGGAGCCTCCCTGGCACGACCCGGGCATCCATCACAGCCGTCCCTCCCGCGCCAGCGTGCCGATGAACTCGCTGGAGAAGCCTTCCAGCTCGCCGGTCACCAGGTTGAGGCGCCCGACGAAGTGGTTGTAGGCGATGACCGCGGGGATGGCCACGAAAAGCCCGAAGACCGTCGTGATGAGGGCCTCGGCCACGCCGGGGGCCACGGCCCCGATGTTGGTGGAGC
>DASWKP010000327.1:0-5946 GCA_036396575.1 Longimicrobiales bacterium
GCTCCCGCCGGGCCAGGGCCGCAAGGCACTCCAGGCTCGTACCCCACCACGTCACCATCCCGGGGTCGTCCCCCAGAACCGAGGTTGCCCGCTCGCTCTCGGACTCCCGGACGATGAGCGGCACCACCGCCGAAGTGTCCCAGAAGATCACCAGCCCGCGTCCCGCTCTTCCAGGACGGCCGCCCTGACCTTGCTGTCGGGGTCGTCGGGACGACGGCGCTGAAGGAAGTCCCCGGGAAGGGGCCGGACCGGCGGCCGCACGAGACCCTGCTCGGTGAGATCGATCATATCTTCCGGAAGATCCCCCGGATCCAGGGGCGCGAGAATGGCCACGGGCGTCCCCCTGTCCAGGACGACAACGCGGTGGCCTCCCCGCACGTAGCGGATCTGCTCGGAAAGCCGGGCCTTGAGGTCGGTGATGGAGACGTGACGCATATGACTAATCTAGTCCTTTCACAAACATCAGTCTAGTCAGGTCCTCCGCGCCGCAGGCTCCGGGGCCGGGACCACGAAGGACGAAACTGGAGCCCTGAGGGTTGCTCCGACCGGCCGCCGCACCCCATGGTGCTTTCGCCGGGGCCACGCCACCGCGACCGCCCGCCGTGGACCCTGGAACTCCCATCCCTCCCACATCCGCCTCCCCGGAGGACCGATGCCACCCGGCCCAGGCCTTTCACCCCCGCCCACTCCCGGCCAACGGCTCCTCCAGCGGGCCGCGGCGGCCGCCGCCCTCACGGCCGCGGCGCTGTTGGCGGTCTCACCCGTGGGGGCTCGAGCCCAGGACGCTCACGGAGCCGTCTCGGCCGCCCGGTCCGTCCCGGGGGGGCGGGACACCTCCCCGGCTCAGGCCGGCTCCCGCCCCGACGTGGTGGTCGTGGTCGTGGACGACCTCCGCTGGGACGAGTTCGGGGCGGCGGGCCACCCCTACGTCGAGACGCCCAACATCGACCGCCTGGCCGCCGAGGGAGCCCTGTTCGTCAACTCTTTCCACGCGGTGCCGCTGTGCTCCCCGAACCGGGCGAGCCTCCTCACCGGGCAGTACCCGACCCGCCACGGCATCATCGACAACGTGGCCCGCGACCAGTTGAGCCACACACTGGAGACGTTCCCCCGGGCCCTCCAGGCCGACGGCTACGCCACGGCGTTCCTGGGCAAGTGGCATATGGGCAACGACCCCACCCCCCGCCCCGGGTTCGACTACTGGGTGGGACTCCCCGGCCAGGGGCGCTCCACCAACCCCGAGCTGTTCGAAAACGGGGCCCTGCACGAGGTAGAGGGCTACACCACGGACGTCCTCACCGACCGGGCCCTGGACTTCATCGCCGGGCGCGCGCCCGGGGAGCCCTTCCTGGTCTACCTGGCCCACAAGGCGGTCCACCCCGACGTGCGCCAACTGGACGACGGATCGGTGGACACCTCGTCCTCACTGGGATATGTGCCGGCCGCCCGCCACCGGGGCCGCTACGAAAGCCGCGTCTACGCCCGCCGCCCCAACGTGGTGGCCTCTCCGGACGACCTGGCGGAGATGCCCGCCGTGCGCCGGGCCCTGGCCTACCGGGCCAGCCCCGACATCACCGCCCGGTTCGGGGGCATCCTGGACCCCGGCACCGGCGAGGAGACCATCCGCCGCCGTGCGGAGATGCTTCTGGCCGTGGACGAGAGCCTGGGCCGCATCCTGGACGCACTGGAGGCCCGGGGCACGCTGGACCGCACCCTGGTGGTCTTCACCAGCGACAACGGGTTCTTCTTCGGGGAGCACGGCCTGAGCCTCGAACGGCGCCTACCCTACGAGGAGTCGGTGCGGAACCCGCTGCTGGTGCGCTTCCCGCCCCTGGTGGAGGGCGGCTCCCGCCCCACGGGGCTCGTCCTCAGCGTGGACCTTGCGCCCACCGTGCTGGCGGTGGCCGGCGCCCCCGTGGGCAACCACGTCCAGGGCCGCTCCCTGGTGCCCCTCCTGGCGGGCGACGAGCCCGGGGACTGGCGGACCGCCCTGCTGGTGGAGTTCTACACTTACGAAAACCCCATGCCGTGGCTCATGGACATGGACTACCGCATGGTCCGCACGGACCGGTACAAGTACATCCACTGGGTGCACCACCCGGATCTGGACGAGCTGTACGACCTTGAAGCCGACCCATACGAGATGGACAATCGGGTGGGCGACGCCGGCTTCGCCACGATCCGGAACGAGCTCCGCGCGGAGCTGGGCCGCCTGGTGCTCGAGGCCATGGGGTTGGGAGTCACCCCGACACCCGCACCGCTGCCTCCGCCGCCCGGCTCAGATCACTCTCGGACACGGCCCGGAGCGTGACGGTGGCCCCCGCCGCGCCCGCGCCCTCCCGGGTGACGTATACCGTAACCTCGGCGGACCCGCCCGCCTCCACCGCCATCAGGGCGTTCTGCAGGCGCGCGGACCAACCCTCTCCTTCCACAGCGACGCTCAGTCGAAAGATGTCCGCCCTCAGGTACGCCGACGCGTCGTCGAGGTGGAGCCCAGGTTCCAGCGCCCCCGCCGCTCCGGTGTTGGTGACCGTGAACGTCAGAGGTGTCAGCGGCTCCGTCACCGCGACGCTACCCGCAGAGCCCTCGGAGCCCCCGCCTTCGCCAACGCCGGCCCCCGCCCCCCGGGGTCCCACTACGTCCACCCCCCGCTCGTGGAGCCCGGACCCCTCCAGCGACCGCACGCCCAGCGTGTAGGACAGGATCCCGTCTCCGCCACGCTCCAGGTCGACCATGTAGAAGTGGAGCCCGTTGTGGGGGTCCCGCCACTCGAACTCGCTGCCCGAGTCCAGGCCGGCGTGGAAGAGCGCGTCGTTGAGCTGGCGGTAGTCGGCGACAGTGCGCATCACTCGCTCGCCGTTCGGCCGGACGAAGTCCACGGCGTTCATGTCCTCGGGGTGGGCGTCGATGACCCAGATGTAGCTGTTGAAGCCGTTGGGGCCGCCGTTGTTGCCGCGGAGCTGGTCCCGATTCATGGCCAGGAGAACCCCGTTGTCCGGCGTGAAGGAGTCGTAGCCGATGCGCTGCACGACCTCCAGGCTGTAGAAGTCGTACGGCAGCTCTCCAGGGGAGAGAGGGTCGGTGGACGGGTCGGACGGGGGCGTGCGGTCCCGGGGCTCGTCGCCGTCCAGCCGCACCACGATGCCCGCGAACGTCCCGGGCAGAGGCTCCACCGCCCTGGCGGTGACCCTCGCCACCACCAGGCCCGATGACGCGAGCCCCTCCCGGCTCAGCGTCAGTACCTCCTCCTCCGCGACGAACTCCGTCGCCATGCGGTTCCTGAGCATGAGGCCGGCCGGCATGGCGGCGCCCCGGATGGGAGGCACCACCCAGCGCATGTGGGGCCCGCCGGGCCCGTTGAAGCTGCCCCTGTCCATCATGTCCCAGGTGCCGGCGGCGACCCGCCGATACGGCTCCACGTACGGATTGTTGTTCAGATCGGGCAGGCGGAAGGCGAAGTGGCCCAGCTCGTGGGTAATCGTGCCCGAGGACTCGCCCTGGCGCATGGACGACAGCCCCCACTGCTGGGCGCCCGCGAGCCAGCTCGTCCACTCCACGTAGCGGGTGGGGATCCAGCGAGGCATGTCCGGGTTGGGATTCCCCCACTCGGGGGGGATGTCCTCCCGGCTGCTGAACTTCATCTCCCCGAACTCCTGCCACACGCTGGTCTCGTCGTAGCCGGCGTACACCCGGAGGATGGCATCGTACTCCTCCCGCGGGTCCCCACCCACATCCGCGATCCAGATGGAGTCGACGTCCCGTTCCATGCGGCGGTCCGCCTCGCTGCCGTCGGGCGTGCTCGTCTCCTGGCCATACTCGTTCAGGCCGTACTTCCACAGGGACTCGGGCATGCGGAAAGGGCCGAAGACGTCGACTTCGGTGATGCCGAACCTCCCCCGGGACTGCTCCATCCAATAGCCGTGGATCGTCTGCCCGTGGTTCAGCTCGCCCGGCTTCGTGAAGAAGTCCGCGTAGAAGCGGGCCACGTCCTCCCGGGCGATGGGATCCACCTGGGGGTTGCCGAAGGGGTCCGAGCCCCGGGGCTGCGTGATCACGAAGGGCTGGTCGGGAAAGTCGATGGCTACCACCGCGAGCTTGAAGCCCCGCTCGGGGGCCATGGACGTGTCGGCCCATCGGATGCCCGGTATCGGCCGGTAGTCCTCCCAGGCCATGTCGTCCTGGTCCTGGACCACTTGGGGGTCGATGGGAACGAGCTCGGGCCGTCCTCCCGGCGCGTCGGCCGGCCCACAGGACACCGCCGCAAGGACGAGGCAGGCCCAGGGGAGGAGAACGAGACGGGGGGAGAAGGCGCTCTTCGACGTGGTGGGATGCATGGGCATCGCCGGAACCTCCGACCGGGATGACTGACCTTGTCCAGGCAAACTACGGCGGACGCGGTCCCCGCGCCTCCTCGTTGACCCGCATGCTCAGGTGCGCCGCCGGGTGCCCCCGGGAGGGCCTGTAGGGGATCACCCTACATGCCGGTGCGGGCCATGAGTCGGTATTTCACTTCAGCCCATGCTCCCACAGCTTCCGCGCGAAGTCGGCCACAGGCAGGTCAGATGGGCCCGGTGGATCCGTTCGCTGGACTTGGCCTCCACTGCCACCTCCATGTCCCCCCGCTACGAAGTCCACCTCCGTCCCCCCGGCGAGCCTCCAGTACCAGAGCCCCCCTCGTACTCCAGATAGCTCGCCCATGCCGACAACTCGTGGAAGCCGAAGTAGCTCTTCGCGGTGTGGCTCGAGACGCCGCATTCCCGGGCGACGTTGGAGAAGTTCACGTCCCCGGCTCGACCCCCCGGAAGACCTCCCCGAACGGGATCTCGAACGCGGCCTCGCCGATCCGCCAGGTGATGGATTCCCGCACGACGTCGGGCTGCTCCCGACCCGGACGCCACACCTCGACGGTCCGGCCGTCGATGTCCACGATCCACAACTCCGCCACGCCCGCCTCCAGGTAGTACTTCCGCTTGAGGGCGCGGTCGTAGGAGCGCGTGCTGGGGGAGAGGATCTCCACCACCAGGTCTGGCGCGCCGTGCACGTGGCCCTCGGGATCGGCCATGTCCATGCGCTCCGTCCGGATGAAGATGAGGTCCGGCTCGAGGACCAGCTCATCGTGGATGTGCATGGTCATGGGGCCCACGACTTCACCCAGGCCGTGCTTCCACGAGATGCCGTCCATGACGCGCAACAGGTTCCGCGCTACCCGCTGGTGGTTGAGTCGCGGGCCGGGCGTCACGTAGAGCTGCCCGTCCAGGATCTCGTGACGCCTGGACTGCTCCTCGGGCAGGGAGAGCAGGTCCTGGTATGTGAATCGGACCGCTGCCGAGCGCTCCACCGGGCACCTCCGTCGTGGGGGGGGCGTACCGGCATGGTAACGGGTGGGAGTCATGGGCGGGAGGCTTCGTGTGGTGATGATCGGGTGGGGGCGGGGGCGGGGGCATGGCGGGATACGACCCCACGGTGCGACCCGCGCTCCGTGAGAGATCCTGCGCGAGAGGCGGTCGATGTGGGCCGCGAAGGCGGCGGTCCTGACGTCAACCCTGCGAGGAGGGGTCCGAACGGAGGGACCGCGCCTGCTCAGATCGAGGTCGCGCCGCTCCGGCATGCCGTTCCGCAGCCGGCGCGAACTGCCCGGCGCACGGTGGCTGCAATTCACCCCGATTCATCGCACTCTTCGCAGCCAGCGCGACTGCCCGACGCACGGTGGCTGCATTCACAGCGATTCATCGCACTCTTCGCAGCCAGAACGGCTCCCAGACGGACGGTGGCTGCGTTCGCGGTAATAATCGCGCCTTCCGCAGCCAGCGCGGTCTGCCCGACGCACGGCGGCTGCGTTGCCCGTGTTCCCTCGGGGTCGATGCGGCGGGCGCGACGGAGTCGGGGATCCCTCCAGGCTCTTGCAAGGATGGCGGAGGGGGCCGTCCGTTCCGAGTTGACGACACC
>DASWKP010000328.1:0-3900 GCA_036396575.1 Longimicrobiales bacterium
CCGCCCAGGGCACCCGCATCCTCCGGGAGCCCACGGTGAGCCAGACCCACATCGCCTTCGTGCACGCCAACGACCTGTGGGTCGTGGAGCGCGACGGCGGCGTGGCGCGCCGCCTGACCAGCGCCGAAGGCGGCGAGACGAGCCCCCACTTCTCGCCCGACGGCCGCTGGGTGGCGTTCACGGGACAGTACGCCGGCAACACCGATGTCTACGTGGTGCCCACGGACGGCGGCGCTCCCACTCGCCTGACGTGGCACCCGGGGGCCGACAACGTCCAGGGATGGACGCCCGACGGTTCCGCCGTCGTTTTCGCCTCGGGCCGCCTCGGGCACCCGACCGCCATCCAGCGCTTCTTTACCGTCCCGGTCACGGGCGGACTCCCGGAGCCGCTGGCCATCCCCCGGGGCACTTCGGGGGAGATCTCTCCCGACGGACGCTGGATCGCCTACCAGGAGGTCGCCCTGTGGGACCCGGAGTGGCGCAACTACCGGGGCGGGCAGGCCCAGCCCATCTCCGTGGTCGACATGAGCACGTACGAGCGCACCGCGCCCGAATGGACCGGCGAGCGCCATCTGGGGCCCACCTGGCTCGGCGGCGAGGTCTTCTTCCTGTCCGAGCGTGACTGGGCGAGCAACGTGTGGTCCTTCGACCCGGCCACGGGAGAGACCCGGCAGCGCACCTTCCACGCCGACTTCGACGTGAAGAGCCTGGATGGCGGGGGCGGCGTCATCGCCTACGAGCAGGGGGGCTACGTCCACCTCCTGGACCCGGCTTCGAACGAGACCCGCCAGGTCGAAATCGAGGTGCGGGGCGACCTGAACTGGGCGCGGCCCCGGTGGGAGGACGTGCCGGCAGGCCAGCTCACCAACGCCTCCCTGTCGCCCACGGGCAAGCGGGCGCTCTTCGAATACCGCGGCGAGATCCTCACCGTGCCCGCCGAGGAGGGGAGCTGGCGCAACATCACCCGGAGCCCCGGAGCCGCCGACCGCTACCCGGTCTGGTCTCCGGATGGGACGCATGTGGCGTGGTTCAACGACGCCGGGGGTGAGTACGGGCTGATGGTCGGCGACCAGGCGGGGCTGGAGGAGCCGCGGCGCATCGAGCTGCCGGAGCCCTCGTTCTTCTTCCTTCCCCGCTGGTCCCCCGACGGCACGCGCATCGCCTTCACCGACACGCACTACCGGCTCCTGTACGTGGACGTGGCAACGGGCGAGCTGACCCACGTGGCCACGGAGCGCTACGCCCACCCGAACCGCACCATGCAGCCGGTCTGGTCTCCCGACGGTCGCTACATCGCCTACGCGCGGCTCATGGACAACCAGCTCAAGGCGGTCTTCATCCACGACACCCGGACCGGCGACACGCATCAGGTCACGGACCGCATGGTGGACGTCCTGTCCCCGGTGTGGGAGGCCGAAGGCAAGTACCTCTACTTCCTGGCCTCCACGGACTTCGCCCTGAACACCGGCTGGTTGGACATGACGTCGTACGACCGGCCCGTCACCCGGAGTCTTTATTTGGCCATCCTGGAGGGGGATGAACCCTCACCGCTCCTGCCGCGAAGCGACGAGGAGGCGGTGGATGACGAGGAGGAGGACGAAGAGGAGGCGGCGGGTGAAGGCCGCGGCGGTGGAGCGGGCGGCGCATCCGAGGCGCTGCCCACCGTCACCATCGACTTCGATGGCCTGGAGAACCGCTTCGTGCGGATCCCCGTGCCTGCCCGGAACTACACCGCGTTGCTCCCGGCGCCCGAGGGCTACGTCTTCTATCTGGAGGCGGCGGACGGCCCGGGAGGCCAGACGCTCCACCGCTACAATCTCGAGGACCGGGAGGACGACGACTTCCTGAGCGGGGTCGCGGCGGCTTCCGTGTCGCACGACCGGAGCAAGCTTCTGTACCGGAACGGCTCCAACTGGTCCATCGTCGACACCGGTCGGGGGCCGCCCGAGGGCAGCGCGGGCCGACTGGCCCTGAACGGCCTGCGGGTGAGGATCGATCCTCCCGCCGAGTGGGCGCAGATCCTCCGCGAGGGTTGGCGTTACCAGCGGGACTTCCTGTACGTGGGCAACACGCACGGGGCCCCTTGGGCCGAGATCTGGGATTGGTACTCCCCTTGGGTCGAGCACGTCCGCCACCGCTCGGATCTGAACTACCTGGTGGACATCGTGGGCGGCGAGATCAGCGTGGGGCACTCCTACACGAGCGGCGGTGACTTCCCGAGCCTCGACAACGTGGGCACGGGGCTCCTGGGGGCTGATTGGGCACGGGACGGCGACCGCTACCGTCTGGCCCGCATCTACACGGGCGAGAGCTGGACGGGCGTCAGCGGCCCGTTGGCGGAGCCTGGCATCGACGTACGCGAGGGCGATTACGTCCTCGCGGTGGACGGCGTGGAGCTCACGGCGCCCACCAACCCCTTCCAGCTCTTCGAGGCCACGTCGGGACGTCAGGTGCACCTCCTGGTGAACGACCGGCCCACGCGCGACGGTGCCCGGGAGGTCACGGTGGTGCCCACCGGCAACGAGGGGCAACTGCGCAGTTGGGCCTGGATCGAGGGCAACCGCCGTAGGGTGGACGAGATGAGCGGCGGGCGCCTGGCCTACGTGTACCTGCCCAACACGGGGCAGGGCGGCTACACCTACTTCAACCGGATGTACTTCGCCCAGCAGGACAAGCAGGGAGCCGTAATCGACGAGAGGAACAACGGCGGCGGCTCGGCGGCGGACTACATCGTCGATGTCCTGGCCCGCAGGCTCACCGGGTACTTCAACTCCCGGGCCGACGACCACCGCCCCTTCACCCAGCCCATGGCCGGGCTGTACGGCCCCAAGGTCATGATCATCAACGAGCGTTCGGGCTCCGGGGGCGACCTCATGCCGTACCTGTTCCGCTTCCACGAGGTCGGCCCCCTCGTGGGCACGCGCACCTGGGGCGGCCTCGTTGGCACGTGGGACACGCCCCTTTTCATCGACGGCGGGCGCATGGTGGCGCCGCGCGGTGGCTTCTTCGATGTGAACGGCGAGTGGGCGGTCGAGGCCGAGGGTGTGGCCCCGGACATCGAAGTCATCAACGACCCCGTGGACCTCATCGCCGGGCGGGACGCCCAGCTCGAGGCCGCGGTCCGGGAGGCTCTGCGCCTGCTCGAGACCAGGGCGGTGCCCCTGGCGGAGGAGCCGCCTTCCCCGGTGCGCTGGCGCCGTCCCGGGCGCACGGGAGGCGGGGGGGGCTGAACATGAAGGGATTCTACGCCAGGGTGCGCAACCGCATACTGTCGGGGGTGTTCGTCGTGATTCCCGCGATGATCACCGTATACGTGCTCCGTGTGCTCTACGGGTTCACGGCCGGGCTGGTGCTTCCCGTCATCTACCCGGCCGTGGACCACTGGCCCGCCTGGGTGGGCATCGCCCTCTCCTTCGTCATCCTGGTGGGCAGTCTGTGGATCCTGGGAGAGATCACCGCGCACGTCGTCGGGCGGCGGTTCCTGGGTCTGGGAGAGAAGATCCTCCTGAAGGTCCCGGTGGTCCGGGTCATCTACCGGACCTCCAAGCAGGTGGTCACCGCTTTCGAGGGCCAGGACCGGGCGGCCTTCAAGTCCGTCGTCTTCCTGGAGTTCCCCCGGCAGGGCATGCGCGCGCTGGGCTTCGTGACCTCCACCATCGAGCAGCCCGACGGCTCGACCTGGAACACCGTCTTCGTGCCCACGACGCCGAACCCCACGACCGGCTTCCTCCAGGTGGTGCGCACGGCGGAGGTCACGGCCACGGACTTCTCCGTGGAGGAGGCGTTCAAGATGATCATGTCGCTGGGCGTGTTGAGCCCGGAGAGGGTCGAGGCGCTGCCGCTCGGATCCTAGTGGTCCAAGAGTCAACCCTTCTCTCCGGACCGGGCGAGAACCTGAGC
>DASWKP010000329.1:0-12174 GCA_036396575.1 Longimicrobiales bacterium
CAGGCGCGTACCGCGAGGGAGGCAGGGCCGTCCTGAGGGTGAGGACACCCTCGCTACGAAAGCCCGGGTCCACGTCCTGGAGGCGCCACATGGCCCTGGCGAGGAGGCCCGAACACACCAGGAGCACCACTGAGGAGGCCACCTGCACGCTCACCAGGGCCGCCCTGAGGCCCTGGCGCCGCCCGCTCCCGCCCCTCCCGGCCTCGCGGATGGCGTCCAGGCCCTTTTTCCCCCCGGCGCGCAGGGCGGGCAGGACGCCGAAGCCCACGCCTGTGAGCCCGGTGAAGAGGGCCGCGAGCCCCAGCACCCGGAGGTCCAGGCGCGGCTCACCGGAGACCGGGAGGTTGCTGGGCACCAGGAGGGTCAGCACGGGCAGCGCCAGGGCCGCCAGCCCCACCCCCAACGCCCCGCCCACCAGCGCCAGGGCGGCGCTCTCGGTGACCATCTGCCTCACCAGACGATGCCGTCCGGCCCCCAGGGCGGCCCGCACCGCCATCTCCCGGCTCCGGGCCGCGCCCCGAGCCAGGAGGAGGTTGGTCAGGTTTGCGCACGCCAGGAGCAGGATGCAGAGCGCCGCCCCACCCAGGGCCGCCAGGAGGATCCGGGAGTGGGGCGACAGGTCGTCCCGCATGAGGTAGACGTTAGAGCCCGTCTCGGCGTTGGTCAGCGGGAACGTGGCGGCCAGGCGGGCGGCGGCACGCTCCAGGTCCGCCCGGGCCTGCTCCACGGTCACTCCGTCCGCCAGGCGGCCCACCACGTTGAGGAAGTTGTCGTTGCGGTCCTGGTACGCATCCTCGCCCAGGACAAGAGGCACCCACACGCGGGTCGCCCGGGACGGGAACGCGAAGGTCTCGGGCATGACACCCACCACCTGACGGGGTTGGCCGTCCAGGTTGAGGGTGCTGCCCACCACGTCGGGGTCGCCTCCCAGCTCCTGCTGCCAGAGGCCCCAACTCAGGATCACCGAGGCGTCGTCGGCGGGGCCCCCCTCGGCGTCGAACCACCTCCCCCGGGCGGGCTCCACGCCCAGGGTCGGGAGCAGGTCCGGAGTGACCAGGGCCGCCCCCAGCCGCTGGGGCTCTCCCGACCCCACCATGTTGGCCGCCGTGCGGAAGAACGCGCCCGTGGACTCGAAGGAGCCGGTCGTGGCCTTCCAGTCCCGGTAGTTCGCCGGCGACAACTCCATCATGGAGTACCCTGGGACCCGCTCCCAGACGCGCACCAGCCGATCGGCCTCCGGAAACGGCAGGGGTCGTACCAGCACGAAGTCCGCAAGCGAGAAGGCCGCGGTGTTGGCGCCCACGCCGAAGGCCACCACCAGCACCGCCGTGACCGCGAAGCCCGGCGATCGGGCCAGGGTGCGGGCGGCGTAGCGCAGATCCTGGGCCAGGAGCTCCCCGTGAGCGGAGAGGGCATTGGGCACCACGTCCACCAGGGCCGCCGCCAGGAGCCTCACGGACGCGAACGGTCCCGTCGCGGCTGCCACCCGCTCGGCGAAGACGCCACACATCTCCTGTCCGTACGCCTCCCGGAAGGACGCGGGGTAGAGGCGAAGCAGGGCCCGATACAGGCGGATCACGGAGCCTCCGGGGCCAGCCCGGTATCCCGGGCAAGGCTCACCAGGTGGGTCAGGCGGGCCGCCTCGGCCCGGGCCACCCTCATCCCGAAAGGCGTGATGTTGTAGTAGCGACGCCGGGAGTCGTCCTCCTCGGGCGAGGGCCGCCGCCGCGACTCCACGATGAGCCCCCGCTCCACCAGGCGCTGGATCGTCCGGTAGAGGGTCCCGGCGCTCAGGCGCAAAGCGCCTTCTGTGCGGTCCTCCACGTCCTGGATGATGCCGTAGCCGTGGCGGTCCCCCTCCGCCAAGGCCATGAGGATGTGGAAGGTAGCCGGGGGTAGAGGCAGGAGGGCGTCGAGGTCCTTCGGGTCGATATCCATGGACCACAATATATGCGATGTGGTTATAGCGTCAATGGATATAGCTGGAACCTCCGCCGCCTCCGCCGCCTCTGCCGCCATCGCCGCCGCCCCCGGCGCTGTCCGGCTTCGCCTGAAAGACCTTCGGCGCCCGCTCCCGCAGGTGCTGTTCCTTGTCCAGGTAGCGCACCCCTTCGGTCATCCACGCCGGCGCCGGCCTACCCCGGAGGTGGTGGTCGAAGAACTCCCTCAGGCGCATCTGGAAGTCGATGCGGTTCTCCAGCTTCCTGAGCCCGTGCCCCTCGTCGGGATAGGACAGGAAGATGATGGGCTTGCCCAGGAAGCGGAGGGCGTTGAACCACTCGAGCCCCTGCACGTAGCCCACGCTCATGTCGGCCTCGCCATGAAGGTAGAGGACCGGGGTGTCCATGTCCTGGACGCCGGAGATGGCGGACTGGTCCCAGTAGAGCTGGAAGTCGTCGTAGGGGCTCGACGCATAGCGCCCCTGACCATAGATGTCGTACCGCTGGTTGTTCTCGCCGCTGCCGGGCCAGAGCTGGTTGAACTCGCTCACCAGGTTGATGGGCGCGGCGCCGTGGGCCACCGCGGCGAACATGTGCGAGCGCGTGGCGATGTACGCCCCTCCCCCGCCGCTGTACGAGTGCCCGCTGAGGCCGATGGCCTCCGGGTCGGCGTACCCCATCTCGATGACCTTGCGTACCGCCGCCTCCACGCACTCCAGCATGTCCGAGTGGGAGGAGCCGATGCGGAAGTGGACGTCGGGCTGCATGAGGAGGTACCCGTCGCTCACGTAGCCGGCAAAGTTGGGCTGGTGCCGGTAGTAGGGAGCCGGGTAGGCGTGGAGGTCCTGGGAGTACTTCTCGTAGAAGCGCACGACCATCGGCAGGCGCTGCCCCTCGACGTAGGTGTCCGGAATGGCCAGGGTCCCCTGAAGCCGCACGCCGTCGGCGTTGGTGTACTCGAAGAGGATGCGTCGTCCCCACAGGAAGTCGTCCTGCTGAGGGTTGGCCGCGGTCACCCGCTCCCGCTCGGAGAAGCGGCCCTCCGTCACCCACAGGTCCGGGAAGTCCCGGAAGGTCTCCACCGTGAAGAGGTAGCGATCGGCGCCCCGGGCCTTCTGGGGCCGGCCGAAGCGCACGTCCTCCCAGGCCAGCTCCGTAAGCCGCCCGCCGTCCAGCTCGAAGAAGCCCGCCTTCTTGGTCCACTGGCCGAAAGCGGACAGCAGGACCGGCTCCGACAGGTCGATGAAGCGCTCGTCCGGATCGGTGCGCACGTAGCGGAGCACGATCTCGTCCCGGTCGCCGCGCCCGCCGGTGAGGTTGGTGGCCGTGCTCCCGTCCAGCGGCTGAAGGAAGAGGTCGTAGCGGTGGTTCAGGACCACGGCATCGCCGTCCTCGGTCCATCCCGCGACGCCGTACGGCGGCCTCTCGCCGAAGTAGTCGTACTCCTGGTTGGTGAAGTCCACGGGGGCCGAGGCGGTGAGGTTGACGTGCACATCATCGTCCAGGTCGTAGTCCCAGACGCCCCCGTCCTTCCAGTAGAGGAAGTGCTCGCTGTCCGGCGACAGGCCCAGAGTGCGGAGGTGCCCCTCCAGCACCGGGGTGCGCTCGCCCGTGCGCGTGTCCACCCGGTACCAGTCGGCGTGATCGGGCCGCCAGTCAGAGACGTAGGCGTCGGCGTCTCGGCCCATGCCCCAGCGCCCGTCCCGTGTGAGGAGGACGGAGGACATGTCCTCGTCGGCGAGCTGGACCAGGCGCTTCTCGGCCAGGTGCACCGCCGCCAGGTACGTCCGGTCCCGGTCCCGGGAGGCGCTCCGCTCCTGGACCGACTGGATGCGATCGTCCTGCCAGTGCCAGATGTTCACGTCCGCCAGCGGGAGGGCGTCCTCGGGCCAGTCCTCCACCTCCTCCCTCTGGGCCCTCGTGTTCACGAAGACGGTGGCCAGGTCCTCGCTCCAGGTGAGGCCCCCCTTCTCGCTCACCACGTGACCCTCGGCCAGGCCCGTCCCCGTGGAGTCGAAGACGAAGCGGCGCGGCCCACCATCGGCCAGACCCGTGAAGGCCAGCAGGGCGTTCACGCGCTCGACCTTGTCGTCGGGCGTGTCGCCTCGCAGGACCGCTACGGCGTCCCCCTGCTCGGACCACGTCATCTCGGCGTAGCGCTCCTTGGCGTTGTCCAGAGCACGGCGGGCACCCGTGGCCAGGTCCATGACGTAGAGGCCGTTCCCGTCCATGTCGGCGGCGTCCACGGTGTAGGCCAGATGGGTGCCGGGGTCGTTGAACTCCACGGCGTCCACGCTCCCCAGGAGTTCCTCGAAGCCTTCCCGGAGGTTCCGGAGGATGAGGTCGCTTCCCTCGTGCTCGGCGCTCCGGTCCGCCCGGTTCTTCTTCACGAAGAGGTGACTGGAGCCATCGGCGAAGGCGAAGGAGGCGGCGGCGTCCCAGGTGAGGGTGTCGCCGCTGGCCAGATCGAGGAGCGCCACCCTGCGCACGGCCGGCTCGTCCTCGCGCTGGAGCCTCTCGGTCTCCTCGAAGGAGGGCGATAGGAAGTACGCCACCCAGCGGCCGTCGTCGGAGAACGCGGGGTCCGAGCCCAGAGGCACCACGTGGGCCGCATCCGTGTCCAGGGACTTCACGTGGAGGGTGTCGTCGGATCGCTCCGCCCCATACGTCCACGCCGCCCAGCGCCCGTCAGGAGAGATGGTGGCGTCGGAGATGGTTCTCCACTGGGCGTAGTCGGCGATGGCGAGGGGGCGCTTGCCCTCCGACTCCCCCGGGACCGGAGAGGGCCCCTGGCCGGCAAGGCGCTGCGCCGGCGCCAGGAGGGCTGCCAGGGCCAGCAGGGCGAGGGCGCTGGGCGCCCCGCGGGCCGGGCGAAGGGAACGACAGGTCGGGCGCGAAGGCGCGGCCACGGACATGGTGCCTCCGGATGGTCGGCTGACGTGGTCGAAATGAGCGGTGCCGGAAACGTAGGTCGAGCGGGCACCTCCGCCTACCCCACACCGACGTCTCTTCTCGGCACCTCCGCCAACCCGGCCAGCAACACGGGAACGGGGAGAACGGGAACGGGGCCGTCGGGATCGAAGACCGTCCGGGAGGCCACGATTCCCTCCCCGAAGGCCTTCGAGATCGCGAGGCGCGCCCGGGCGATGGCGGAGCCCCCATCTCCCTTGACCTCGATGGGTAGTCGGCCGCCCCGGCCTCGTGAGATCGCGGGTACGACGAAGTCGATCTCCCGGTTGTTCGTCGAGCGCCAGTACCCGACGGCGCCGGGCACGGGACCGGCCTGGGTCAAGGACCGGGCCGCCGAACGGAAGAGCCCGGTGGCGACCGCGTTCTCCACCACGCCATCCATCGGTGGGTGGCGGGCTCCGGGCATGAGAAGGGGAGGGATCGCACCCAGGAGCGGATCGACGTAATAGACCTTGCGTTGCTTGGTCGGTCGCAGAGCGGCTCCCGAGAGGTCCCAGAAGAACACCGTGAGCAAGGCGAAGGACTCGGAGAGAAGCTCCACGTAGTCCCGCGCCGTGTTGCTGCTCTCCATGCCCATCGCTTTCGCGGCGCTGGTCCACTTCAGGGGGTTGCCAAGTGTCACGGCCACCTCCTCCAGGAGCTTCGCCGCAGCCGTCTGGTCCCGGGCGGCTCGGGCGATGTCTCCGGCGATGATGGCCCACAACATCCCGATGGTCTCCGGCTTGGGGCGCCGGTCCGGAGACGACCGGTAGTCCCGGATCGCGGCCGGGAAGCCGCCGACTCCCAGATAGGCACGGAACGCCCTGTGAAGCTCCGCCGACAGGAGGTTGAGCCGGCGACTCAGGCTCCGTCCCTCGGTCGTCAGGAAGCCTTCCGCATCGGAAGTCTCGGTGGGAAGTGGGAGCCCTTCCACCTGCATGCAGAAGTCGCGGAACGACATGGGCAGATGCAGGAAGTCGGACCCGTTTCCCCGCCGCCCGGGCATCTGTTCGGCTCCGGCCCGGATGTCGTGGGCCGAGGAGCCCGACAGCACGAGGGAGTCGTCCCGCGTGAGCCCCTGATCCCATGCCACCTTCGCGCCCTTCTGCCACTGCGGGACGGACGTCACCTCGTCCAGGAACAGATACCACGTTCCCTCGGGATCGGGGTGCAGCTCCTTCGCTCGGCGCACCGCGTCGTACAGGCTCGACGGCCCCGTGTGGAGGTCGAAGCTGAAGTAGAACACCCGAGCCTCCCTGCGCTCCAGCAGCCGCCGCACCAGCGACTTCATGAGCGTGGTCTTTCCAGCCTGCCTGGGGCCGCGCACCGTATGGGCGTCACCGGGCGTCAGAGGCAGTCCATCGAGAAGGGGCGGCCTCCACCGGACCGGAGCGGTGTCCAGGGCTGTGAGGTGCGGATCGTTGGTGATCGCTCCCGGATCGGCCCACCACGGATTCCAGAAGAGGATCTGATCGTCCAGGGATGCCATAGGTTACCTATTTTTATCGTCCTGTGTTGCGATATAGTACCTATATATATCGCATTGTCATGCAACAATTATGGGCTTTCAAGCCAACAGAACGCAAGAGGGGTCGTGACGGTCGCCTCTTCCCCTCCCGACCCCGATCCTCGACCTTTCGCCCCCGTGGACAACCTCACGCACTCCCTCGTGGGCGCCGCCCTCTCCCGGACGGGCCTCCAGCGAGCGACGCCCCTGGCGACCGCCACCCTGGTCCTGGCCGCCAACGCGCCGGACGTGGACATGCTGGCCTACGTCCGGGGGGGCTACTTCGCCCTGGCGTTCCGCCGAGGGATCACTCACGGGCTCCCGGCCTTGGTGGTGCTGCCTTTCGCCGTCGCGGGGGTGATGCTGGCCTGGGACCGCTGGGTGCGCAGGCGACGAGACCCGGGCGCCGAGCCCGCCCGCTTCGGCGCCCTGCTCCTGCTCTCCGCCATCGGCCTCGTCACCCATCCCGTACTGGACTGGATGAACACGTACGGCATGCGCTGGTGGCTGCCCTTCGACGGCCGCTGGAGCTACGGCGACGCCCTGTTCATCATCGATCCCTGGCTGTGGCTGTCCCTCGGCGGGGGCGTCTACCTCACTGGAACGTGGAGCCGGCGCGGGACGATCCGGTGGATGGTGCTCCTGGGGCTCACCACCGCGCTGATCGCGGTGGCGCCGGTGGCGTTGGTGGCCAAGGTGGCGTGGGTCGGCGGCGCGGGCGTCCTCGTCATCCTGGCCCATGGCCGGCCCCCGGGGATCATGGAGAGGCGCTGGAGGCTGGGGCGGGGGGTGGTGGTGTGGTGCACCGCCTACATCCTGGCCATGGTGGCCTCGGACCTCCTGGCCCGGAGGGAGGTTCGGAAGGCGGTCGTGGCCGCGGGTCTCGGCGAGCCCGAGGCCGTGATGGTGGCGCCCCTGCCCGCGGCGCCCCTCCGGGCGGAGGTGCTCGTCCTCACCGATGACGGCTATGCCTACGGGTCGCACCGCTGGGACGCCCGGCCCCCGGTCGAGCTGGAGGTGGGCTCCGCCATCCCGAGGCTGGCCGCCGGGGAGGGCGTGAGCCAGGCCGAGGCGGAGCGGGCCGCCGCCGCCGCCCGGCAGGCCCCCGACGCTCGCCACTTCCTGGTGTGGTCTCGATTCCCCGCCGTGCGGGTGGAGCGCGGCGACGGCGGCGACGGGTACAGCGTGCGCATATCGGATTTACGCTACGCGGGGCGGGGGGCCGGCGAGCTGGGAGGGCTGGTGGTGCGGCTGGATGGGGGGTACCGGGTGGTCGGGGGCGGCTAGCGCTAGCCAGCTCGACCGGCGTCCCCGCAGCCACCGAGGCGGGTCTTCAATCTCACCCCCCCACTACGGACTCGGCGAAGACCTCGAGCGGGGCCATCAGGTTGTCGAGGGGGTTGAACTGCCACTCCAAGACGTTGCCGTCGCGGCTCGACGCGTTGGTCGCGCCCACGGCGCCGGGAAGCGTCAGGCGAAAGACCACCGTGGTGTTGAAGCCCAGGTTCAGCCCCGGGAGGGTCTGCTCGAAGAGGCGGCCCAGTTGCTCGTCCTCCATGTCGAGGCGCTCGACCACGAGCGTGCGCAGCTCGTCCACGCTGGCCTCAGGGTAACGTACCCGGACGATCTTCACGGCCTGCTCGGCCGTGCCCTCGGCGGCCCGCGCCACCGCTTCTGCCTCGTTCTCCCCGAAGAACAGCCCTTCCTCTCCAGCGACCCAGATGCGCGCCCGGGCGAAGCCCACCACCGACCCCCGTTCTCCGGCGGAGAGCCGCGGGTAACGCTCCGAGAGGGCCCGGTCCAGGTCCTGGACCAGAAACTCGACGATGGCGTCGACCGCCTGGTCCCACAGGAAGCTCTCCCTGTAGCTGACGAGCGACGTGCCGTCGCTGCGGCGGGAGACACCCACCTGGATGGAGCTGCGGAACGCCACGTCCCCCAGCCTCACGTATCCCAGCCGGTCCTCGGCCTTCGCCGGAACGGTGCCCAGGATGAGGGTGCGGCGCGCGGGATCGGACCAATCGCGGAGGGTCCGGACGTCGGAGCGCCGCTCCAGCACCCAGGTCGTGTCGCCGTCGCTCTCCACCCGATGGGAGGTCCGCCACTCCTTCTCCCGTGAGGACGCGGTCAGGGCCCGGACGTCACGTTCCGAGAGGTTGGAGGCGTCACTTCGGGTGATCTCCATCCGCTCGACGCGGACTCCTGTCCCGTCCGCCTCCAGGGTCGTCTCGATGGTGTAGTCCATGCACCCGGACGCGCCCAGAACGAGGGCGACGAGTGCGGGGGCGGCCGTGGCCATGCCCAGAGGCCGGCGAGATGTCGGAAAACTCATGGTAGGCTCCGTTTTGAGTTCAGCTCAGCAAGTCGAAGAGGCGAGCGGCCGGAACGTTGGTGTCCCCGGGGAGCGACAGATCCTCCAGGACCGCCAGTAGATCCTCCACCGTCACCTCGCGTCCGGTGTCGAGACGGCCCAGCGCGTCCCGCCACGCCGGAGGCAGCAGGCGCGCCCCCGCCAGGGCGCGGGCCCGCGGGGCGCTCAGGACGGGCGTGCCGCCGGGGAGATCCGCCAGGAACGCCTGGAGGGCGTCCACGGTCACGTCTTCCCGGCCCCCCAGGGACCGGAAGGACAGGGCGCGCGCCGCGAAGCCCGCCGCCGGCCCGGACCGCCCGGACGTGGCGGGCGTCTCGATAGCCACCAGGCGCCGCTGCTGGTCGAAGAGTTGCTCCGTCAGCGCCGCCTCCCGGGCCTCCGCGCGTTGCAGAGCCACCAGCGCGAGGCCCTCGCCCAGCAGCAGAACCACCCCCGCCGCGGCGAGCGCCGGGACCAGCCACCGGGGGCGGGCCAGGTCGCGGCGGCCCCGCGCCTCGAGCGCGCCCGCCACTCCCGGCCACATGGACGACACGAGGTCGTCGGGCACCCGCAGCTCCAGCGCCTGGAGGGAGGGCAGGACCAGGTGCTCCCGAACACGGAGCTGCGCCGCGCAGTCGCGACACGTGGTGGCGTGACCCCGGAGGAGCGCCATCCCCTCCCCGGGGAGATCGCCCCGCGCCAGGGCGTCCAACTGGTCTTCGAAGACACGGCAATCCACTCGGTCCATCAGATGCCCTCCTCCATGGCGTTCAAAGCCCGCGCCACCCGCCTTCGCGCGAAGTGGAGCGTCGTTCGCAGCGTCCCCGGCCGGATGCCCAGCTCGCCGGCTACCTCCGCCTGACCCCGCTGCTCGAGGTCCACGCGCACGAAGACCTCCCGTTGGCTCTCGCTAAGTTCCCTCGTGGCAGCCAGCACCCGCTCGTGGAATTCGCGGCGCTCCGCCTCCTCCGAGGGGTCGTCGGGGGCGGCGCCTCCGAGGCGCACGAGCTCGTCCGGGCCGGCCGGGGACTCCCTCCGCACCCAGGCCTTCCGGACGTGGTCCAGGCAGGCGTTGCGGTGCAGGACATGGAGCCATTGGACGAACGAGCGGGTCGGGTCGTAGCGGCCGATGCGCTCGTGGACCCGAATCCAGGTTTCCTGGGTGAGGTCCCGCGCCCACTCCCAGTCGCCGGTATACCGATAGGCCATGGCGATGAGAGTTCGAGTGAGCGCCTCCACCAGCTTTCGGAAGCTGCGCTCGTCGCCGTCCCTGAAGCGGGTGGCCCACGTCGTGAGTAGGTGCTCGTCCAAGACGCCCCCGTGGCTTGGCGGGTTGTGCTGCCCGTCTCTCACCCGATGTACGGGTGGGCGGTCCAGGACGTTAATGCGGGGACCGCCCCGGCGGCGCCTGCTTCCGGTTCAGGGGGCGAGCCTTGCGAGGATCCTGGGCGCGTGGCGCCCCGACATCAGGGCCCGAGAAGAGCCGCCGGAACCACGCCGATGCCGTCTTGGCGTCGGTAGGCCGCCGGTCCCGTGGTCACCACGATCGCGTCGAGAAGATCGCGCCCCATCCGGTCCCGGAGCCACACGAGGTGCTTGACGTCGTCGTCGGACACCGTGCCGCTCAGCTTCACCTCGATGGCGATGGCTCGGCCATCGGGCCGCTCGACGATCAGGTCCACCTCCTGACGGCCCCCTTTCGTCCGCAGGTGCTTCACCTGAGCCTCCGCCGCCTGGGCGTAGACCCGGACCGACAGGGTCACCAGTGACTCGAACAGGTGCCCCAGGAGGGTGCCGTCGCGGGGGACGGCCGTCGCACCCTCACCGCCCTCCACCAACGTGTCCGCGTCGACGCCCAGGAGCCGCGCGGCGAGGGCGGGGTCGGCGAGTTGGTGCTTGGGTGGTCCGGCGATCCGCGCCATCCGGTTGCGTGTCGGCCACCACGCAGGCACCGGTTCGAGAAGCCACAGTCGTTCGAGGATCTCGCGATACACGAGTACGGTGGATCGTGCCGGCTTGTCGGCCTCCCCAGGCGTCGCAGCATCCCGGATGGTCTCCAGGGTGGCGGTGGTCGACGATGAGGCTGCGTATGCCATCATCCAGCGACGCAGGGTGTCCGGCCTTCGAACCTGCTGTCCCAGTTCCCCGAAATCCCGATCGACGACCCGCGCGAGATAGCCGTCCAATAGCATCCGTCGGGCGCGGTCGGAGAAAAGACGGATGGCCGGGAAACCCGACGCAACGACCTCCTCCGCGTAGTCTCCCAGCCCCACGACGGACTCCCCCCCAAGAGGCGCGTTCTCTCCGGTGAGGAGGTCCCGCAGCCGGACGGAAGGTCGGCATAGGCCCCGCTCGGCGAGGCTCATCGGGCGCAGCCGCAGTCGCACGATCCGCCCCGCCCCGGAATGCGTGGGCGGCGACGACGGGGCGGCGGAGCCGGTGAGCAGGAAACGCCCCGGCGATGGGTCCTCGTCGACCGCACGGCGGACCGCATCCCAGGTTGCCGGAACGTGTTGCCATTCGTCCAGGAGAACGGGAGGGGCGCCCGAGGTGGCACGCGTCGGGTCCGCGCGGGCCAGCTCCGCCTGCTGGGGATCGTCGAATCGACGCACGGTCCTGGCGCGCTGGACGGCGGTTTCCGTCTTTCCCACCGCCTTCGGTCCCTCGATCGCGACCGCCGGCAGCTCGCGCAGGAGGATGTCGAGTTCGTCGTCGATGACCCTGCGAACGTAGGCCATGAGGTCAGCCCCTCGGGTCGGGTGATGGAAGACTACACTACAACGGGACCGCCCACTAGACTACATCGGGTCCGCTCCTCGCGCTACATCTGGTCCATGTGGGAGAATCCCGCCCGCCCGAGGTTGGTGCGTTCGACGATCATGCTGGCTTCCCAAGCGCCGCGACCGTGCTCGGGGTGAACGACCCGCCCAAGGTCCATCCACACGCTTGGTCGGAGCCCGCCAGGGCGCGACGAAGATACGACGGACCAGCTCCCGCCCACCGCCGGCCATCCCCTCGATTTAACGAATCGCCCCGGCGGGTCGTCCCCCTCTCCAGCGGACGGGACATAGACACGGGTTCGCCAATCAATGAGGTCGTTTCAGGAACCCACAGCATGGTGAGGATAGGATGAACGGAGCACTGGGAGTTCGGAGGGGAAGCGTGCTCGTCCTGGCGGGGCTCGTCGGGTCGGCTTGTTCGGAGTCGTCCACGGGGCCCGACGCCCTGGCGGACATCAACCTGGCCGTGGCCACGATCGCCGCCGAAGCCACCTTGGAAGACGTGCGGTCCATGGTCCTGGGGACCTGGGGCATCGGAGGCGCCGCCCCGGTCTCGGGCGTGGGCAACGGCCCCAACTTCAACCTTGCGCCCGGGGACCAATTTGCCCGGACCCGCACGGTGACCTTCTACGGCGGCGACGGTGACGT
>DASWKP010000330.1:0-2006 GCA_036396575.1 Longimicrobiales bacterium
TGGACGCGCGCGGCCTACACCCCCGCCAGGATCCCGTTCAGCGTGGCGCTGGGCCGCATCGCCGCCGCGGCCAGGGCCTCGTCGGGCATGTAGTAGCCACCGAGGTCCTGGGGCGGACCCTGCACGCCGTTCAGCTCGCCGATGATCGTTTCCTCGTTCGCCGCCAGGGCGTCGGCCACGGGCCGGAAACGAGCCGCCAGCTCGGAGTCCTCCGTTTGCGTCGCCAGCGTCTCCGCCCAGTACATCGTCAGATAGAACGTGCTGCCCCGGTTGTCGATCTCGTGGACCTTTCGTGAGGGCGAGCGTGCGTTGTGGAGGTAGCGCGCCGTGGCCGCGTCCAGGGCATCGCCAAGCACCCGCGCTCCGGCATTGCCGAACGTTTCGCCCAGGTGCTGGAGGGACGCCGACAGCGCCAGGTACTCGCCCAGGGAATCCCAGCGCAGGTGGCCCTCCTTCTCGAACTGCTGGACGTGCTTGGGGGCCGAGCCCCCGGCGCCAGTCTCGAAGAGGCCACCGCCCTCGAGCAGCGGCACGATGGAGAGCATGCGGGCGCTCGTGCCGATCTCCAGGATGGGGAAGAGGTCCGTGAGGTAGTCCCGGAGTACGTTCCCGGTGACGGAGATCGTATCCTCGCCGCGGCGGATGCGCTCCAGGCTGAACGTCATGGCGTCCACGGGGCTCATGATCTCGATCTGGAGAGCCGCGGTGTCGTGGTCCTTCAGGTACGTCCTCACCTTGCGGATGACCGCGGCGTCGTGGCCGCGGCCCTCGTCCAGCCAGAAGACCGCCGGAGCGCCGGTGGCCCGTGCCCGGGTCACCGCCAGCTTGACCCAGTCCCGGATGGCCACGTCCTTGGCCTGACACGCCCGCCAGATGTCTCCCTCCCGCACGGCCTGCTCGATGAGGACCTGGCCCTGGTCGTCCACGACCCGCACGGTGCCGTCGGCGGGCACCTCGAAGGTCTTGTCGTGGGACCCGTACTCCTCGGCCTTCTGGGCCATGAGCCCCACGTTGGACACGCTGCCCATGGTGGCCGGGTCGAACTGGCCGTGGGCCTGGCAGTCCCTCACCACGGCGTCGTAGATGCCGGCATAGCTCGAGTCCGGGATGACCGCCTTGCAGTCCTGGAGCTGGCCGGCGGCGTTCCACATGCGCCCCGAGTCCCTGATCATGGGCGGCATGGAGGCGTCGATGATGATGTCGCTGGGGACGTGCAGGTTGGTGATGCCCCGCTCCGAGTCTACCATGGCGAGCGCTGGCCCGTTCTCATAAGCGGCCGCGATGTCCGCTTCGATGGGCGCCCGCTCGCCCTCCGGCAGCTCGGCGATCTTCGCCAGCACGTCGGCGAAGCCGTTGTTGGGGTCGGCGCCCAGCCGTTCCAAAACCGCGCCGTGCGCGGCGAACACGTCCTCGAAGAAGACGCGCACGCAGTGTCCGAAGATGATGGGGTCGGAGACCTTCATCATGGTGGCTTTCATGTGGAGCGAGAAGAGCACGCCCCGCGCCTTGGCGTCCCTCACCTGCTCCCGGAGGAAGGCCACCAGGGCGGCCCTGCTCATGTACGTGCCATCCAGAACCTCCCCAGCCAACAGGGGAAGGGACTCCTTCAGCACGGTGACGGAGCCGTCTGCGGCCACGTGTTCGATCCGGGCGGTGGTGTCCGCCGGGAGCGTGACGGCGACCTCGTTGTTCTTGAAGTCACCCGCGCTCATGGTGGACACGTGGGTGTGCGACTCCTCGGGCCAGGGCCGCATGCGGGACGGGTTCGACTTCGCGAACTCCTTCACCGACCTGGGCGCCCGGCGGTCCGAGTTGCCCTGGCGGAGCACAGGGTTGACCGCGCTCCCCTTCACCCTGTCGTAGCGCGCCCGGATGGCCCGCTCCTCATCACTGTCCGGCTCGTCCGGGTAGTCCGGCAGCGCGTAACCCTTGGACTGGAGCTCGGCGATGCACGCTTTCATCTGCGGGAGGGACGCGCTGACGTTGGGCAGCTTGATGACGTTGGC
>DASWKP010000331.1:0-3188 GCA_036396575.1 Longimicrobiales bacterium
CCCCTCAGGGCCGACGTGGTGAGCGGCGCCGCCGTCGTCGCTCGCACCGCCTGCGAGGTCGTCCGGCGAGCCTCCACGGAGATCCCGGCCGACAGTCCGGAAGCCCTGAGGGCCGGTCTGGGACAGATGGCGGTGGCCATCCTGGATGCCCAGCCGGCCATGGCCTCCCTGGTGGCCCTGGCCGCGCGCGTACTGGACGCCGTGGAGGGAGCCTCCTCCGTCGAGGCCGCGCGTGAGGCCGCCGCGACCGCCGCCCGCGCTTTCGACGCGTCCCTCCAGGCGATGACCGACGCCCTGGTGGGACGGGCCGCTGACGAGCTGCCCCGGGGCGGCACGATCCTCACCACGTCGTCATCTTCCACGGTGAGAGCCGTGCTCCTGGAATGCGCCCCGGCGCGCGGGCTCAGCGTGATCTGCCTGGAGAGCCGCCCGATGAACGAGGGACGCTTCCTGGCCGCGGCCCTGGCGCGGGGCGGCATTCCGGTGACGTTCGCCGTGGACGCCGCCGCCGTCGCGCTGCTCCGTGAGGCCGACGCGTGCCTCCTGGGGGCCGACTCCATCGGGGACCGGGGCGTGGTGAACAAGATCGGCTCCTGCGGCGTCGCCCGCTCCGCGCGCTCGGCGGGCCTTCCGGTCCTTGTGGCGGCGGACGCCAGCAAGCTGCTGCCGAGGGGCTTTCCTCAGCCGGTGGAGGACGACCGTCCCCCGGAGGAGGTGTGGAAGGCCCCGCTGGGGGCCCGGGTCTGGAACCGGTACTTCGAGGCCGTGCCCATGAGCGACGTGACCCGGGTCATCACCGACACCGGCGTTTACTCGCCGGAGGAGATCGGCCGCCTTCGCGACAGCCTCGCTGTTCCCGTCGAGCTCCGCCGTTGGGCGGACGGTCGGGGGCCCGCCGGCCCGGGCCTTCCCGAGGAACCGGGGCACCCATCGGGTGTTTGAGCGAGCAGGCTCCCAGCGCCACGCTCCACAGCGAGGATCGATCACGTGTCAGGTATAATGACCGCCGAGGCCCCCCAGGCACTGACGACCCTCTCGGACGACGAGCAGATGTTCCGGGACGCCGTTCGCGACTTCGCCACGTCGGAGCTTCCTCCGCGCATCCAGCGCATGGACGAGGCTCAGGCCATGGACGCGGACCTCATCGCGCAGCTCTTCGAGCTGGGGCTGATGGCCATCGAGGTCCCCGAGTCGTTCGGGGGAACGGGCTCCACCTTCTTCACCTCGGTGCTCGTCGTCGAGGAGCTGAGCAGGGTGGACCCGTCCATCGGCGTCATCGTGGACGTTCAGAACACGCTGGTGGTCAACGCGATCAAGCGGTGGGGCAGCCCCGATCAGCACGCGCGCTTCTTTCCCCGGCTGGCCTCCGACACGGTGGGCGCGTACGCCCTTTCGGAGGTCGGAAGCGGCTCCGACGCCTTCGCCCTGTCGTGCCGCGGCGTTCAGGACGGCGACGCCTGGCTGCTCACCGGGCAGAAGATGTGGATCACGAGCGGCAACGAGGCCGGCCTGTACATCGTGTTCGCCAACGTGGACCCGGACGCGGGATACCACGGCATCACGGCGTTCCTGGTGGAGCGGGACATGGACGGCTTCACCGTGGGCAAGAAGGAGAACAAGCTCGGGATCCGGGCGTCGTCCACCACGGAGCTGATCCTGGACAACGTGCGGGTGCCCGCCTCCAACGTCCTGGGGGAGGTCGGTAAGGGCTACAAGGTGGCGATCGAGACGCTCAACGAGGGCCGCATCGGCATCGGCGCGCAGATGCTTGGCCTGGCCCAGGGAGCCCTGGACCACACCGTCCGCTACGTCCAGGAGCGCGAGCAGTTCGGACGTCCCGTCGGGCAGTTCCAGGGGGTCCAGTTCCAGATCGCGGACATGGCCACCAACATCGAGGCCGTCCGGCTCCTGGTGTACAACGCGGCCCGGCTCAAGGACTCGGGCCAGCCCTTCGTCACACCCGCCGCCATGGCCAAGCTCTTCGCCTCCCAGGTGGCTCAGGAGGTGGCGTCGGAGTGCATCGACCTCCACGGAGGCTACGGCTTCACCAAGGAGTACCCCGTGGAGAAGCTCTACCGCGACGCCAAGATCGGCTCCATCTACGAGGGGACGTCCAACATGCAGCGCCAGACCATCGCCAAGGCCCTGCTGGCGGGTCACTGACCGTGCCCTTCGGCCTCGGCGTCACGGAGCTGGTCTTCATCCTCGCCCTCCTGGTCCTGGTGTTCGGTGCCAAGCGCATTCCCGAGATCGCCCGGGGCCTGGGAGCGGGGATCCGCAACTTCAGGGGCGAGGTGAAGCGCCCGGAGGACGACGAGCCTCGGCGCTTGCCAGGGGACGGTGATCGCGAACGAGACTGACGGCGGGAGGCACACCCCCCGGGCTCGGCTCACCATCCTGTTCCTCACCGTATTCGTGGATCTGGTGGGGTTCGGGATCGTCCTTCCCCTCCTTCCGTTCTACGCGGACCACTTCGGAGCCTCGGGGCTGGTGGTGGGCTTCCTGGTGTCCGTTTACTCCGTGGCCCAGCTCTTCATGGCCCCGCTGTGGGGGCGCCTGTCCGACCGGTTCGGGCGCCGTCCCATCCTCATCATCGGCCTCGTGGGGTCGGCGGCCTCCTACCTGGTGTTCGCCTACGCCCGCTCCATTCCGATGCTGTTCGTGTCCAGGATCATGGCGGGCATCGGCGGCTCCACGGTGCCCGTGGCCCAGGCCTACATCGCCGACATCACGCCCCGGGAGAAGCGCGCGGGCAACATGGGCCTCATCGGCACCGCGTTCGGGCTGGGGTTCATCTTCGGGCCCGCCATCGGGGGTATCATGGCGCCGCTGTCCGTCGAAGCGCCGGGCCTTGCGGCCGCCGCCCTCTGCTTCGGAAACGGGGTGCTGGCCTGGTTTTTCCTCCCCGAGTCCCTGAGTCCTGCGGAACGAGACCTCCGCAGAGGCGCCCGAGCCGCGCCGGGGGTGGGCGACATCCGTACCGTGGTCCGCTCGCCCGAGTTGCTCCGGATCCTGGCGCTGTATTTCTTCTTCACCGTGGCCTTCGCCGCCATGCAGCCCACCTTCCCCCTGTTGGGTGCCGCGCGCTTCGGCCTCGCCGAGACGCAGGTGGGCTACCTCTTCGCTTTCCTGGGTCTGGTGTCGGCGATCATGCAGGGCGGTCTGGTGCGTCGTCTCGTGCCCATCCT
>DASWKP010000332.1:0-21405 GCA_036396575.1 Longimicrobiales bacterium
TCCGCCCTCCGCTCGCGCACGAGCGCGTCGAGCTCGGACTTCGTGAGGACGTCCCTCTCTATGGTCGACATGATGAGATCTCCCTGACCGGGGCCACCCCTGAAGATGACCCGAGCCGGGAGAGGGGGTCAACGAAGGGCCCCTCCAAGGCCCCGTCGCGTCAGCGAAGCAGGGCGTCCAGGATCTCCCGCCCCACGGAGTACGGCGTCGCCTCTCCCGCCTGGATTCGGTCGAGGCCCGAGTCGAGCCGCGAGGCCGTCTCCGGAGAGGACCAGACGACCCGGCGGAGCTCCCGGTCGACCACGTCCCGGATGCGGCGTCGCGCACGGTCACGGCGGCGATCGGCGAGCGCGCCGCTCGCCTCGAGCCACTCGCGATGGGCGTCGATCGCCGCGAGGAGCTCGTCGAGCCCGTCGCTCGTCAGCGCGTTCGTCGTGAGCACCGGGATCTCCCAGGCCGCCGACTTCGCGGCCGGCACCGCAGCGTCCTCGCCCTTGGCCACCCCCCTCAGGTCCACCCCGTGGTGCGCAGGCACGTCCTTCAGCGCGCTCCCTGCGCGCAGGTGGAGCGCCTGGCGGATCTCCTTCACGAGGCGCGCCGAGCCCGGCCGGTCCGCCTTGTTCACCACGAAGATGTCGGCGATCTCCATCAGCCCCGCCTTCATCGCCTGGATGGCGTCGCCCGACTCGGGCACGAGCACCACCACCACCGTGTCCGCCGCACCCGTGATCTCCAGCTCGGTCTGCCCCACCCCCACCGTCTCGACGAGTAGGCGGCGAAAGCCGAAGCCGTCCATGAGGTCCATGACCTCCTTGGTGGTCGTGGCCAGCCCTCCCAGGGAGCCCCGGGTGGCCATGGAGCGGATGAAGATGCCCGGGTCCGTGGCCAGGTCGTTCATGCGGATGCGGTCCCCGAGCAGGGCCCCGCCCGAGTAGGGGGAGGTGGGGTCCACGGCCACGATCCCGACGTCCTCTCCGTCCGCCCGGTACGCCGCCGCCAGCTCCGCGATGAGGCTGGACTTTCCGGCCCCCGGAGGTCCCGTGACGCCGAGCCGGGCGGCCCTGTGCCCCATCGCCACGACGCGGTGCAGGAGACCCTGGAAGCCGTCCCGCTCGTCCTCCACGACGCTGATGGCGCGCGCCAGCGCCACGCGCTGGCCTTCGCGGAAGCGGAGGAGGAGGTCGTCCAGCGTCGGGGGTAGCGGCTCCATGGCCGGGGAGGTCTCCGGGTTCGAGGGGGCGGGGGAGGTCAGCGCCGCCCCTCCCCCGGCCGGATGCCCCGGGCGTGCCTCAGGGGATTCTCCAGCAGGTGGGTCGGGACGAAGAACACCAGGACGAACATGACGAAGGACGCCAGAAAGCCCCCCGCCAGGAGCCACCAGCTCCGGATCGAGATGAAGAGGATCGACGTGATGACCGCCGTGGCCGTCGCGAAGATGGCCAGGAGCAATCGCCGGGCCTGCAGGTGCAGGAACCGCTCCTGCGACGCGAGGTCCCGCGGGTGGACGCGCACCCGCAGCTCCTCTCGCTCGGCCCGACCGACCAGCTCCCGCATGGAACGGAGCGTGGTCTGCGCTTCGTCCAGGACGTTCTTGGCGAGGGCCACGGGCTCCTTGCCCGTGGCGCGGGCGATCTCTCCGCGGTACTCGCGGATGACGCCCCTCACGAAGTGGAGACCGTTGAAGGTCTCGTCGTAGCGGAAGCCGATCCCCTCCAGCAGCGCCGCCGCCCGGAAGAAGTAGACGAGCTCCTGGGGCAGCATGATGGGCCACGTGTAGAACGTGTCGAAGATCTCCTGGACCAGCTCCTGGAGACGCTCGCGGCTCGTGGACTGCGCCCTCTCCACGATGCGCATGATCTCCAGCGCCGCCTCCGCGACTTCGCCCCGCGACACCTCCGGGCCGATCATGCCGAGCTGGTACATGCCGCTGATGATGGCGTCCAGATCCTCCCGGCCCACCGCCAGCGCCACGTTGAGGATGGTCTCGCGGGTCCAGCGAGGAACCTCCACCACCATGCCCCAGTCCAGCAGGACGATGGTCCCGTCGTCCTGCACGAGGATGTTCCCGGGATGGGGATCGGCGTGGAGAAAGCCGTCCACCATCATCATGCGCAGGTAGAGGCCCGTCAGGTTCTCCATGACCTGCCGGAAGGACAGGCGGTTCGAGGCGAAGAGGTCGTGGAGCCGATCCACCTTCGTGCCGTCGAGGTGCTCCATGACCAGGACGCGCTTGCGCGTGAATCGCTCCAGCACCTCGGGGGCCCGAACCCCGCGCTCCTTCCGGAAGGTCTCTCTGAAGCGCCGGATGTTGGCCGCTTCCATGTTGAAGTCCATCTCTTCGCGGACCTTGTGGCTGAACTCCCGCACCACGTTGGTCAGCGCCCGGACGCGGTGGTTCGGGAAGAGGATGTTCAGCCAGAAGAGGATCCGGAACGAGATGTCCAGGTCCAGAGCCACGATCTCTTCCACGTCGGGGCGGAGGACCTTCACCACCACCCTGCGCCCGTCGGTCCGCGCTTCGTGGACCTGGCCCAGGGACGCCGCCGCGATGGGCTCCAGCTCGAAGTCGTCGAAGAACTCGGCTACGGCCCCCCCCAGCTCGCGCTCGAGAACCTCCACGATGCGATGGCCCGGGTCGGGAGGGACCTGGTCCTGGAGCGTGCCGAGCCGGGTCAGGTAAGGCTCGGGGAAGATATCCGCCCGGGCGGACAGGAGCTGGGCCAGCTTGATGAAGGTGGGACCCAGCCCGGCGATGGTCTTCGTCAGGCGCTCGGCCCGGCGCTCGTGGAGCTGGACGGTGCGCCGGACCGGGGCTCCCAGCACGACCCAGCGCTTCCGGTCCCTGAGGAAGGCCAGAAGGTACGGCATCAGCCGGACGAACACGGTCACGCCCCGGATGAGGCGCCTCACGTTCGACTCGCTCCGGTCACAACAGGAGGGCCGTCGCCAGACCCAGAAGGATGAGGAAGCCCACGAGGTCGGTGAGAGTCGTGACGAACACCGAGGAGGCCACGGCGGGGTCGGCCCCCAGTCGGTGGAGGATCGTGGGGATGAACGCCCCGAACGTGCCCGAGATGAGGATCGTCCCCCAGAGCGCCCCCAGCACCACCCAGGGCAGCCGCACCGGGATGTCGTCCACCGCCAGGACGACCACCCAGGCCACGCCGAAAGCCATCAGGCCCAGGGCGGCTCCGTTGACCAGCGCGACGAGCCCTTCCTTGCCCAGCACGCTGGAGCGCTTCTCCAGAGGGCCGCTCCGGATGGCCAGGCGCCGCACGGTCACGGCCAGCGCCTGCGTGCCCGAGTTCCCTCCCAGGCCCGCGACGATGGGCATGATGTACGCCACGTAATAGAGGGTCTCGATGGTCTCCTCGAAGAAGAGCACCACCGACGACGCCAGAGCCGCCGTGAACAGGTTGAGGGCCAGCCAGGGTAGGCGGCTGCGGATGGCGTCCCGCCAGTCGGCCCGGATCTCCTCCTGGTCGGAGACGCCGGCCAGGCGCAGGATGTCCTCGGTCTGCTCCGCCTCCATCACGTCGATGACGTCGTCGAAGGTGATGCGGCCCAGGAGGTGGCCCGCCTCGTCGCACACGGGCACCGAGGCCAGGTTATAGCGGGATAGGAGGCGGCCCACCTCCTCCTGGTCCATGCCCGGGGGGATCGTCACCGGGCTGGGCTGGGCGATCTCTGAGACCGCCAGCCACGGATCGGCGAGGATGAGGTCGTCCAGGGGAACCACGCCCAGGAGACGGTCAGCCGCGTCCACGACGAAGACCGTGTAGAAGTCCTCCACCTCCCGGCCCCGGACGCGGATCTCCCGGATCGCCTCCTCCGCCGACAGGTTCCCGTGGACCGAGACGAGCTCGGTGGTCATCAGGCCACCGGCCGTCTCCTCGTCGTAGAGGAGGAGCCCCCTCAGCTCCCCGGCCTCGTGCGAGGGCAGGGCCTCGAGGATGGCATGGGCCTCGTGGGGCTCCAGCTCCCCGATGAGGTCCACCGCGTCGTCGTCGGCCAGCTCGTGGAGGAGCGCCGCTCCCGCCGCGGGCTCGAGGGCCGCCAGAAGGTCTCCCGCCTGCTCGTCGTCCTCCATCTCCGCCAGGGCCTCGGACCCCAGCCCGGGAGGCAGGGCCTGGACCAGGGCGACCTGCTGATACTCCTCGGCCAACGACACCAGGATGTCGGCGATGTCCGACGGATGAAGCTCCTCCGCCGCCCGGGCCAGAGCGTCGATGTCTCCGGCGTCCACGAGCGCCTGGATGCGCTCCTGGTGCGTGGGTTCGGAGGAGCCGGAACCGTTCATGCGAAACGGCCTTTCGAGGACGGAGAGATCACCGGCGCCTCACCGCTCGACACGGCGAGGCCAGGGGGACGGCGCGTCGGCGCCGGGCTTGCCCCCGTGACCGGGAGACGGGTCGGAAGATCCTTCCGTGAGGAGCCCGCCGCAAGGCGGTGGCAAGGCCCGGCGGGGCCCGCGAGGCGTCAGCGAGCGCCCGCGGACAGGATCCGGGTGACCAGGGATTCCTGCAGCCGGAACATCGGGCTCGACGCCCGCTGCGGAGCCGCTTCGGGGTGGTCCCAACCCAGGACGTGAAGGGTTCCGTGGACCGCCAGCCGCACCAGCTCCTCCTCCAGAGGCACGCCTTCCTCCCGGGCCTGGCGAACGGCCTGGTCCGCCCCGATGTAGACGTCCCCCAGGACGGTCTCGCCTTCCTCCCACAGCGCGAAGGCCAGGACGTCGGTGGGCCGGTCGCGGCCCAGGTGGGTCCGGTTGAGCTCCTGGATGGCGCCGTCCCCCACGAGCGCCAGGGAGATCTCCGCTCCGTCGACGGCCTCCCCAGCCAGGGTCTCCAGCACCGCCCGCTCCAGGAGGTCCGCCGGCACCTCCTCACGCCCACCGGCGTCCACGGAGACCCGGTTCACCCCGTGACCTCCGCCTCCTCCTCTCCCACGTCCGTGGCTCCGTTCTCCGAGGGGGCCGCCGGCGCGACCCCATCGTCCTGGCCCGCTTCGCCCTTCGCGTCGGCGGCGGGTGCTTCGGTGAGGTGCTTGGTCTGGGGGTAGTCGATGCGGTGGTGGTAGATCCCGCTGAGGACCTTGACGAACTGCTCCTGGATCAGGGCGATCTCGGCCAATGTCAAAGGAGACTCGTCGAGCTGTCCGTCGGCGATCTTGGCCGCCACGATGGAGTGGATCAGGTCGCGAACCCGCTCCTGGGTGGGATCCTGGAGAGCGCGCGTGGCCGATTCCGCCGAGTCGGCCAGCATAGCGATGGCCGTCTCCTTCGATCGCGGCCGGGGGCCCGGATAGCGGAAGTCCTCGGGATCGAGGCTCTTCCCGTCCTCCTCCTCTTTGGCCTTCTCCCAGAAGAAGCCGATCTGCTGGGTGCCGTGGTGCTCGAGGATGAACGACGAGATCACGGCGGGCACGTTCGCGTCCTGGGCCAGCTTGAACCCCTCCGTGACGTGCTCCTTCACGATGGCCGCCGACGTGTCGGGTTTGAGGCGGTCATGGGGATTTCGCCCGTCGGGCTGATTCTCCACGAAGTAGTGGGGCTTTAGCATCTTGCCCACGTCGTGGTAGTAGAGCCCCACCCGGCACAGAAGGCCGTTGGCGCCCACGGCTCCCGCGGCGGCCTCCGCGAGGTTGGCCACGTTGATGGTGTGGGCGTACGTGCCTGGGGCCTCCATCGAGAGTCTCTTCAGAAGGGAGCGGTTGGGGTCGGCCCACTCGAGCAACGTCTGGTCGGTGGTGATGCCCGTGAGCAGCTCGAAGACGGGCAGGACCCCCATGGCCAGGATCGCGCTGACCAGGGCGTTCATCGCGGCCCATCCCACGGCCACCAGAGCGTCATCGGATGGGCGCGCTCCCGTGAGCGTGAGGCCGAGAATGGCGAAGCCATAGGCCGCGGCCACGATGGCCCCGAAGAGCCAGGCCTGCGCACGCCTGCGCACCGCCCGCACCGACAGCGCCGCGGCGGCGCCCCCGACCAGGGTGGTCACGAGCACCGGAGCCACCACCCCCGAGAAGGGGGGCTGGACGGCGCTCAGCACCGCCAGGACCAGGGCCAGCACCAGCGCCAGGCGACCATCCCACAGGACCGCCACCGCGAAGGCCACGAACGTCACGGGCAGGAGCTCCCAGGCGAGGCCGTTCCGGGTGATGGGAACCATGGCCATCACGTACACGGCGATCAGCAGCCCCAGGAGCAGCACCCAACGGAAGTTGCTGTAGACGTCCGGACGGAAGAAGAAGAGGAGGAGGCCGAAGACCAGGAGGAGCAGGAGGTTGATCAGGCCGGCCCCGAGGAACGAACCCACCTGGAACTCATCGGCTTCCGTCAGGAGCCCTCGCGCGGCCAGGGCGGTCTCGTGCGCGTCCAGCTCCTGCGCCTTCTGGGCCGTGATCGCCTCGCCCCGGCGGACGATGATCTCGCTCTCCAGGAACGTCCTCTCCACCGTGGAGACCGCGTTGGCGGCGTCGTCCCGGCGCACCTGCGTGGCCGTGCCGTTCAGCTCCAGGGAGTAATCGAGGAAGTGGATGAGGAGGAGCCGCAGGGTCTGCTGGACCTCGGGCGCCGCGCCTTCCGGGAGGAGCTGAACCGCTCGATCGAAGAACTGGGTGGGGTTCAGCACCGCCGAGCGGAAGACCAGACGCTCCCGCTCGGGACCTTCGCGGATGTTGACCGAGGTGGTCCCGTACTCCGACAGGTCGGCTCCATCCGCGACCCCGGCCGGCAGGATCTCCCGGGCCGCCCGCAGCGCCGTGGGACGGATCAGCGCCAGGGCGTGCTCGTCCCGGAGCAGGTCCCGGTACGGGGATCCGAGGGCGATCGACCTGCCAGCGAGCACGCGGTCGAGCCCCTCGGGATCCCCCCCGGCCAGGGCGCTGTCCACGTCGGCGAAGAAGCGGTCCAGGCGGGCCACCATGGTGTCCGACGCCTCGGCCCGGAAGTTGAAGACCGGCGCCACGGCGGCCCGGGCGCTCCGGCGCTGGCTGTCGACCTCGTCGGCGCGCCTGGGCACGTCGAAGCGGACCTGGGCGACCACGTCCGCCTCCGCGACCGTCCCGACGGCGTGGCCGCTCATCCGGAGCGACGGCCGGGGCGGGAAGAGCACGGTGATGAGCACCGCCAGGGCCAGCAGAAGCAGGATCCGGGCGCCGTGGTGCACCAGGCCCTGGTGCCAGACACCGCTCGGCGGGGAGGAGAGCATCTCCCCTACGGAGACGACCCGCAGCCGTTCCTGTGATCGGTTCACTCGGCGTCCTTGTCGGCCACCTCACCCGGCTCCCCATCCACGCGGGCATAGGCGCGGATGATGTCCTTCACCAGCCGGTGCCGGATGACGTCCATGTCATCGAGGTACACGATGGCGATGCCGTCCACGTCCCTGAGGAGGCTCTCCACCTGCAGGAGCCCCGAGTCGGACCGGTGGGGGAGGTCGATCTGGGTCTTGTCCCCGGTGATCACGACCCTGGAGTTCAGCCCCAGGCGCGTGAGGAACATCTTCATCTGGGCCCGGGTGGCGTTCTGGGCCTCGTCGAGGATCACGAACGCGTCGGAGAGCGTCCGGCCGCGCATGTACGCCAGGGGCGCGATCTCGATGGTCCGGTCCTCCAGGGCCCGGCGGACCCGGTCCGAGGGCATCATGTCCTCGAGAGCATCGTACAGCGGCCGGAGGTACGGGTCCACCTTTTCCTGCAGATCGCCCGGCAGGAACCCCAGGTTCTCCCCCGCCTCGACCGCCGGCCGGGCAAGGACGATCCGCTTGACCCGCTTCTTGTAGAGGGCGTCCACCGCCTTGGCCACGGCCAGGTAGGTCTTGCCCGTCCCGGCCGGCCCGATGGAGATGACGATGTCCTGGGCCTGGATGGCATCCAGGTAGCGCCGTTGGCCCTCGCTCTTGGGGCTGATGACCTTTCGCGATCCCGGCAGGGCGATGCGGATCTCGTCTTCGGGGCGCACGACGCCGCTGGCGCCGACGGCGTCGAAGCTCTCGGCGAAGCGGGCGATGTCGTTGCTGTCGAAGGGGGCGCGCAGCCGGGACAGCTCGATGAGGTGCTGGATCACCGGTACCGCGCGCTCGACCGCCTCCAGCTCCCCGGACAGGATCACGTGGTCGCCTCGCAGGACGATCCGGATCCCGAAGAGCCGCACGAGCTCCTGGATGTGACTGTCGTTCACCCCCGCCAGGAGCAGGTGGTCCACGCCCTCGGCGTCGAGGCGGTGCTCGACCATGCTCGGTCCGTTGGCCATGGCGCGCCCCGTCACTCAGCCCGGACCCGAATGCCCAGCTCCTGGAGATCCCCGTCGTCCAGGGGGCTGGGCGCGCCCTCGAAGAGCGCCCTCGCGGTAGTGGTCTTCGGAAAGGCGATCACGTCCCGGATGCCCGGCATTCCGGCGAACCGCTGGGCGATGCGGTCCATCCCCAGGGCGATGCCCCCGTGGGGCGGCGCGCCGCACGCCAACGCCTCCAGCAGAAAGCCGAACTTGCGGTCGATCTGCCCGTCGCTGAAACCCAGGATCCGCAGAATCCTACGCTGGAGCTCGGGCTGGTGGATGCGGATCGACCCACCGCCCAGCTCCGTGCCGTTGTAGACCAGGTCGTACGCCAGGCCCCGCACCGACGCTGGGTCCGTGTCCAGAGCGTCCACCTCTTCCGGGTGGGGCATGACGAAGGGGTGATGGCTGGGCGTGAGCTGGCCGTCCTCCTGGTGGAAGAGCGGGAAGTCCGTGACCCACAGCCAGGCGTGCCGGGTCTCGGGCGGCAGCTCCAGCGCCGCCACCACCGCCAGGCGCACCGCCGCCAGCGCGGGGGACGTCCCCTCGTCGGCCCCGGCGGCCACCAACGCCAGGTCCCCTTCCTCGAGACCCAGGGCGGCGTAGTCCCGGTCCGCGAGGAAGCGGCCGAGCGGGCCCGAGCCTCCGTCGGCGCTCCGCTTCGCCCACAGCAGACCCGCGGCGCCGGCGCCTTTAGCGACGTCCTCCATCGACTCGATCTGCTTGCGGGACAGCCGGGCGCCCCCTTTCAGGCGAAGCCCCCGGATCCGCCCGCCCGCCTCCACGGCCCCCCGCAGGACGTGGAACTCCGAGCCCTTCAGGGCCGGCGTCCAGTCCTGGATGTCGAGGCTCCAGCGCAGGTCGGGCCGGTCGCATCCGTAGCGCTCCATCGCCTCCCCATAGGTGAGGCGCGGGATGGGGTCGGGCACGGGAATGCCGGCCACGGGCCCCAGGGCCCCCATGAGGCCTTCGGTGAGTGCCAGAATGTCGTCCACCACGACGAAGGAAGCCTCGATGTCGATCTGGGTGAACTCGGGCTGGCGGTCGGCCCGCAGATCCTCGTCCCGGAAGCAGCGGGCGATCTGGAAGTAGCGGTCGAAGCCCGCCACCATGAGGAGCTGCTTGTAGATCTGGGGGCTCTGCGGCAGCGCGTAGAACTCCCCCTTGTGGACCCGGCTGGGCACCAGATAGTCGCGGGCGCCTTCGGGGGTCGGCTTGGTGAGGATGGGGGTCTCCACTTCAACGAAGCCGCGCCCGTCCATGTCGTTGCGGGCGGCCAGCACGAGGCGGTGACGGAGCTGCAGCGCCCCCTGCATCTCGGGCCGGCGCAGGTCCAGGACCCGGTGCTTGAGCCTCAGCTCCTCCGAAGGGGGCTCCTCGTCGGGCGCCCGGTACACGGGAATGGCCGGCGTCCTGGCCGAGCCTACCCGCTCCACCTTCCGGGCCCTCACCTCCACCGCGCCGGTGGCCAGCTCGGGGTTGGCCTCCGGCCGCAGCGCGACCTCTCCCTCCACCAGGATCACGTCCTCGTGGCCGAGCTCCGGGGCGAGCGCGAGGGAATCCGCCTCGGTCCAGTCGGGCCCGAAGGAGACCTGGAGGAGCCCGCTCCGGTCCCGCAGATCCACGAAGACCAGCCCACCGAGGTCCCGGCGCCGGTGGACCCAACCGGCGACCCGGACCACCACGCCGACGTCGCCGGAGCGGGGCTGGCCGGCCATGTGACTGCGAAGGGACGTGCGCTCGTTCTTCGATTCGGGCATCGCGCCCTCGGTTCAGGAGATTTCGGAGGTGGCGGACGGCGGATCCGACCGGGCACTCGAGCGGTGATGAACCGCCGGCGGAGGAGGGCGGGAGGCGTCCCGTGCCGTCGACGCCAAGGTAATCGTGCCTCCGGTCCCGTTCAAGCAAGCCGCGCCGCGACCTGGTGTCCTTCCTCAGATCGTTCCTCGGCAGCGGGGGTAGACGGGATCCACCGCGCCCGAAGTGACGCCGGAACACACCGCACGGAGAGGAACCCCACCCCATGAGCGACGAGAGACAGGACCTCCTCGGGCTCGTCCCCGAAGCCCTCGAGGAGCGCCTGGGGGGTTGGTTTCACGCCCGGGGCCAACCCGCCTACCGAGCGCGGCAGGTGGCCCGGTGGACCTTCGGAGGCCAGGCCATCACTCCCGAGGACATGACCGACCTCCCGGCCCCGGAACGGGCGGCGCTCGCGCGGGACTTCCAATTGGCGGAGCCCCGTTCCGAACGCGTGTCCGTGTCGCGGGACCGCACGGCCAAGCACCTGTGGACGATGGCGGACGGCGAGCTGGTGGAGTCGGTCCTCATCCCCACGGACGACCGGCTGACGCTGTGCATCTCCTCCCAGGCGGGGTGTGCCATGGGATGCACGTTCTGCGCCACCGGGTGGGCCGGCTTCCGGCGCCAGCTCTCCGCCGGAGAGATCGTCGGCCAGTACCGGGCCTCCCGGCGCTGGGCCGAGCGGGAGGGGTACGGGCCGATCTCCAACATCGTCTACATGGGAATGGGCGAGCCGCTGGCCAACCTGGGGGCCGTCATGGACTCCCTCACGATCCTCAACCGGGGATACCGGGTGGGCGCCCGTCGCATCACCGTGTCCACCGTGGGGCTGGTGCCCGGGATCCTCGCTCTGGCGGAGCGCCCGGAGCAGTTTCGCCTGGCGCTGTCGCTCCACGCCCCCGAGTCGGAACTGCGCGCCTCCCTCATCCCGCTGGAGCGGCGTTGGCCCCTCCCGGAGCTCATGAACGCGCTCCGTCGCCTGGACGCCGCGGGCGGAAAGCGCATCACCTTCGAGTACACCATGATCCGGAGCATCAACGACGCGGAGCGCCTCGCTCCTCAGCTCGCGGAGCTGGCGTACCAGATCCACGCTTTCGTCAACCTCATCCCCTTCAACCCGATTCCGTACCAGGACTGGGAGGCGAGCCCCCCCGAGCGGGTGGAAGCCTTCCGCCGGGTGCTGGAAGACCGCGGCGTGGCCGTGGCCGTGCGCGAGCCCAGGGGAAGGGACATCGAAGCCGCGTGCGGCCAGCTCAGAGCCGACGCGCTCGTCGAGATCCGCGGTGGCAGGGCGGAGACGGCGGCGGGCGCCGCCGGGCTCAGAGAATCGGATTGAGGACCCGGGACCAGCGGACCTCGCGAAAGAAAGCGAAGGGCCGGTACGAATCCTTGTTGTAGCTGTAGTAGATGAACATGGCCCGGCCCTCGAGGCGCCAGCGCTCCGGGAGACCCCAGTACCGCGAGTCGAGGCTCGTGTCCCGGTTGTCCCCCAGCATGAAGTAGCGACCCTCGGGGATGACGATGGGTCCCCAGTTGTCACGGGTGGGGGCGTAGGTCAGAGGGTCCACCCCGGGAGCCAGGTAGCTTCGCTGCCATGCCATGCGAGGGTCGGTCTGGTCGCGGGGATCCACGTGCCGGACGTAGGGCTCGCTCTGCCGGACGCCGTTCAGGAACAGGACGCGATCCACCATGGCGACGGTGTCGCCGGGAAGCCCGATGAGCCGCTTGACCAGCATCATGTCGTCCTCGTGGGCCGGATCGAACACGATGATGTCGCCCCGTTCGGGAGCCGAGTACCCGGGTATGCGGAGGTTGGTAAAGGGCACCCTCGATCCCAGCGCGAGCCGGTTCACCACCAGCATGTCCCCCACGAGGAGGCTCTCCTCCATCGATCCGGACGTGATGACGAAGGTCTGGACCAGAAACGTGCGCAGGATCAGGAAGAGCACGGCGGCCACCACGAGGGACCTGACCCATTCCGCGAGGAGGCTCGGCCGGGGCTCCCGGTCCTCCCCGCCGTCGTCCGCCGGGGGGGACGACGCCTCCTGTCCGGACTCACCGTCCGGAGAACGCTCACGCCTGGGCTTCTTCGCCATCCGCTATCCGCTCTCGTTGCCCGGGTCCGCCATGCGCCCCCCGTCCGGAGGGCTCTCGACACCCGGGCTCGGGGTCCTGAAGAAGCGCCGCACGTCCCACCACGCGTGGCTCGGCGCCACGTCCGACTCGTCCGGCGCCGGCGCCCAGTCCCTGCCGAGCACTACGGAGACGTCCAGGTAGAGGTTCGAGTCGGGCTCCGCCAGCACCTGGCGGATGCCCAGGACATCGGCCACCGTCCGGGCCAGCTCGGGCTGTCCCAGTCGATCCAGCACCACCGAGGAATCGCGGTCGAAAGCGTCCGCGTTGCCCCAATCCACGACATCGAAGCCCCGGTTCCTCAGGCGGTCCGTGGCGGCTCGGGCCATGCCCTCCCGCCCACCGCCGTTCAGGACCTCCACGCGCACGCGTACGCCGGGCGGCGCGCCGATCTCCGCCTCCACGCGGCCCGTCGCCGGAGGCGCGGACCACCAGCGGTCCAGCCCCGACCCAGCGAAGGCCCCCACCAGGAGGACCACCACGATCAGCGCCAGGACTCGAAGACGGTTGCTCAACCTCCACCTCGGGCCATTCGGTTCCAGAATTCCGCGGTTTCGGGGCGGATGCTCCGTCCCTTCCTCAGAAGATACTCGATCCGGGCCCGAACGATCTCCTGGACGACCGGGTCCAACTTCCCGGGCATGCGAGCCCTCAGCTTCTTCCGCCACACACGGTCGTTCTCCCGTCCCGGCTCCAGGAAGTCCGCCGCGTACAGGATCTTCCCCGTCCGGCCGAAGTCGGGATGGCCCAGGGAGTGGAAGGCGATGGCCCGGAGGAGCTCTTCGTCCTCCACGCCCTCCCCCCTCAGCGCCGCCGCCGCCGCGGGGCCGTGGAGCACCGCGGCGGGCAGCTTTCTGTCCCCCTTGCCGAGGAAGCGCTTGAGGGTGCGGTTGTCGGCGTCCTTGAGGGCGTCGTGGAGCCATCCGGCCGCCAGCCAGCGCGTGCGCTCCTCGGGGCTCACGGCGGCCACGTCCGCCCACGTGGCCAGGAGCTCCACGACCCGCCGGACGTGCCGGCGGCGCTTGGCGCTGATCCTCGCCCAGGGCGGAAGCTTGCCGGCGGCGGCCGCCACCACCTGGGGGTGCGTCACGCCCCGACGCCTCCCTGGACCGCGGAGAGCTCCTCGTTGTCGATGAGGCGGGTGTCGCCGCACTGGGCAGCCAACGCCGCCACCGAGCCGGGCAGCGCGCGCTCCACCGGCTCGAGGGTCTCGGCGTCCACGATCTCGGCGTACTGGAGCGTCAGGAGGGGAGCGACTTCGAGATGGCGCCGCAGTCCGGCGAGCAGCCCCGCAGTGTCCCGCTCGCCCCGGCGGAAGCGCTCCACGAGGCCGCTCAGAGCCCGGTGCAGCTCCGGCGCCTGGGCGCGCCCGTCACGGCTCAGGTATGCGTTCCGGGAGCTCATGGCCAGGCCGTCCTCCTCCCGGACCGTGGGGGCGGCATCGACCTCCACGTCGAGCTCCAGATCGCGCACCATGCGGCGGATGAGCACCAACTGCTGGAAGTCCTTGCGGCCGAAGACCGCGGCCGCCGGCCGGAAGAGGCCGAAGAGGCGGGCAACCACGGTGAGCACGCCCCGGAAGTGTCCGGGGCGCCAGGCACCGCACAGGACGTCGCCTCCCCGCCCCGGGTCCACCGTGATGCGGGGCTCGCCGTCCAGATACATCTCCTTCACGTGCGGCGCGAAGATCAGGTGAGCGCCCCCGGCCTCGAGGAGGGCCAGGTCGCCCGCCTCGTCCCGGGGATAGCGCTCCAGGTCCTCGCCGGGCCCGAACTGAAGGGGGTTCACGAAGATGGAGACCGTGACCACGTCCGCCAGCGAGCGGGCTCGATCCACCAGGGAGAGGTGGCCCTCGTGGAGATAGCCCATGGTGGGCACGAGGGCCTGCCTGCCCCGCGAACGGAGCTGCGCCAGTCCCGTGGCGAGCTCCTGACGGGTGCGCGCGACGATCACGACTCAGGCTGGGGGTGCTTCACCCGGAAAGGAATGGTCGGCGTCGGGATACGTCCCTTCCCGGACCGCCCGGGCGTAGCGGCGCACGCCCTCCACGGCTTCCTGGTGCAACTCGGCGAAGCGCTTCAGAAAGCGGGGCGAAAAGCCCGGGTTGAGACCCAGCGCGTCGTAGAGCACCAGGACCTGCCCGTCGCACTCCGGCCCCGCGCCGATACCGATGGTGGGGATGCGAAGGGAGCGGCTCACCTCGCCGGCCAGCTCCGTGGGCAGCAGCTCGAGGACGACGGCGAAGGCCCCCGCCTCTTCCAGGGCCAGGGCTTCCTCGCGGAGCCTGGCGGCCGCGTCGGCTTCGCGCCCCTGGACCCGGTAGCCGCCCAGCGCGTGGACCGACTGAGGCGTCAGGCCCAGGTGGCCCATGACGGGAATTCCGATTTCGACGAGGTGCCGCACCGTGTCGCACAGGCGCTCGCCGCCCCCCTCCAGCTTGACCGCCTGGACCCCCGTCTCCTTGAGAACCCGGCCGGCGTTCAGCAAGGCCTCCTCGCGGGACACCTGGTAGGTGAGGAAGGGCATGTCCAGGACGACGAAAGCGTCGGGCGCTCCCCGCCGTACGGCGGAGGCGTGATGGATCATCTCGTCCAGCGTGACCGGCAGCGTCGAGGCATAGCCCAGCACCACCTGCCCCAGGGAGTCGCCCACCAGGATGAGGTCCACCCCCGCTTCGTCCAGGACGCGGGCAAACGGGACATCGTACGCGGTGAGCGCGACGATGGGCTCTCCCCGCTCCTTCATCGCGCTGAAGTGGCGGACGGTGGGACGGGGACGTGGCCCGCTGCGGTCCGTGGACAACCGAGGATCTCCTAAGGTGGAAAAACCCTTGAAACAACAGGAAAAGCTAGACGCGCCGGACGAGCGGTGTCAATTCGGCCCGCCAGGGCCGCCCCGCGTCGTGGCGCCACCGCTCCGCGCGACTACCTTCCCGCATGGCCATGACCTGGGACTCCGTGCTGGTGGCAGCCGCCGCCACCGAGCTGAACGCCTCCCTCGGAGGAAAACGCCTCCGGGCCGTCCACCTGGACCATCACGGAAGGAGCGCGCTGCTCCACTTCCCGTCCGTCACTCTGGCGCTTCGTCTCCACCCGGAGGAGGGGACGCTGACGCGTCTGGAGGCGGGAGAGCCCGATCCGGAAGCCAGCCCCATCGCGGGCGTGGTGTCCGAAGTGCTCGCGCCCCCGGACGACCGCCTCCTCCTCATCCGCGGCCGGCGACTCCGGGGCAGCCGCGAGGCGTTCCTGGTGGCGGTCGAGCTCATGACCAACCAGTGGAACGTCGTGCTGGCCTTCGGCCCGGACGACCGGATCCGGCACGTGCTCAGAAGCCGTTCCGATGCCAGGGTCCTGCGGCCGGGCGAGGCGTACCTGCCCCCGCCACCGTCCACGCGCGAGGGGGTGCGGGGCGACCTGTCCCGTGAACGCTGGCACGAGGTCCTTCACGGGCTGGAACCCCCGGCCGCGCGGCGCGCCCTCCTCGCGGGGGTGGCGTGGACCTCCTCCCTCAACGTGGACGCGCTTCTGGGCGCCGGTGACGATGGCCACGCGCTCTGGCACCGCCTGGCGTCCGCGCACACGGGCGCCGAGCCCGTGGTCCTGGGCAGCGGGCCGAGCGCCCGGGCCTATCCCCTCGCGCTGCCGGGACTCGAAGCCCATCCGGCGAGGAGCGTGCTCGAGGCGCTGGACATCGCCGCGCGGGCGCCAACGGGCGGCACCCCGTCCATCCCCGCCGGGTGGATCGAAGCGCTCGCGCGCCAGGCGCATCGAGCCGAGGGCCGGGTTCGAGCCCTCGAGGGGCAACTCGCGTCGGCGCCGGATCCGTCCTCGCGCAGGGCGCTCGGGGACCTCCTGCTGGCCCGCTTCCACGAGGTTCCGCGCGGCGCCAGCCGGGTGACCCTGACCGACTTCACCGGAGAGGCCGTCGAGCTGGCCCTCGACCCCGAGCTGCCCGTGCAGGACAACGCCGCCCGCTACTACGACGAGGCCGCCCGGGCGGAGCGCGCCCGGGAGCGTCTTCCGGGTCTCCTGGACCGGGCCCGCGGAGAGCTCGACGCGGTCCGAGACCTCCTGGAGCGAGCCCGGAACGGGGACGCCTCGCCCGCCGAAGTGCGGGAGGCGCTGCCGGCGGCCACGGAGGCCACGGGGGGGCGTGTCGGCCCCTCCCTGCCCTACCGCACCTACCGGAGCAGCGGAGGCCTGGAGATCCGCGTGGGCCGGGGCGCCCGCCACAACGATCGCCTTACGTTCCAGCACTCCAGCCCTTCGGACGTGTGGCTTCACGCCCGGCACGCCGCGGGCGCCCACGTCGTCCTGCGCTGGAGCGGCGACGGCAATCCTCCGGCGCGCGACCTGGCGGAGGCGGCGACGTTGGCGGCCCTGTCGTCTCAGGCCCGGCACTCGGGTAGCGTGCCCGTGGACTGGACCCGGCGGAAGTACGTGCGCAAGCCCAGGAAGGCTCCACCCGGGACGGTGCTGTTGGACCGCGCCCGCACCCTCTTCGTGGAACCCGATCCAATGCTGGAGGAGCGGCTCCGAGAGGAATGAAGCGAGACTAGCTCAGCCCCCGTCCATCGCCCGCCGTAGGGCCGCCACGAAGCGGGCGGCGCCGTCGATGCCTTCGTCTTCGAGGATCTGGACGAGCGCGCTCCCAACCACGACTCCATCGGCTACCGCCGCCACGGACCGGGCCTGGTCGGGCCCCGAGATCCCGAAGCCCACCGCCACGGGAAGGTCGACCCGGGCCTTCACCGCCCGCACCTCCCGCTCCAGATCGTCCCGAAGCCCCTCCCGGGCTCCGGTGACCCCGGTGCGGGAGATGTAGTAGAGGAAGCCCGTGGCGCCTCTGGCCACCTCCGGGATGCGCTCCGGAGGCGTGGTCGGCGCCAGGAGGCGGATGAGGTCGAGCCCGACCTCCCCGGCGACCGCCTCGACATCCGGGTCCGAACCCACGGGCAGGTCGGTGAGCAGGAGGCCCTGGGCGCCCGCGTCCCGCGCGTCCCGGCAGAACTCCCGCATCCCGTAGTGCATCACGGGGTTCAGGTACGTGAACAACACCACCGGAGTCTCGCGGGACGCGCGGAAGGACCGGAGGATGTCGAGGACGCCCGCCACCGTCATCCCCGCCTCCAGAGCAAGGAACGACGAGCGTTGGATGGTGGGTCCGTCGGCCAGGGGGTCGCTGAACGGGATGCCCAGCTCGATGATGTCGGCCCCGGCGTCCGCCAGGGCCTCCAGGACGGCCACCGTGGACACCCCCGGGGGGAACCCGGCCGTCACGTAGGGCACCAGGGCGGCGCGACCCTCGGCGGTCCGCTCCGCGAAGAGCCGGGCGATGGCGGAAGAGGTCACGATCCGAAGCGCTTCAGATGAGGTAGTCCGCGACGCGAATGCCGTACTTCTGCGGGTCCGTCGTCTTGATGATCTGGCGCGCCGCCTGGCCCGTGGCGGGATCGATATGGGCCAGGTCGAGCGAGATGGGCTCGGACAGGGGCACGCCCATGGAGTCGGAGATCACCCGGACCCTGGGCTGGTGCAGCCGGTTCACGTCCGGGTTCACCCCGGACACCACGGCCAGCTCCAGGGTGTCCAGGATGACCAGCGTGCCGATGGGATACACGCCCGTGGCGTTGATGAGAGCCTTCACGAGCAGTGGGTCGAAGCCCCGCCGCGGGTTGTCCCTCATCTCCTTGAGGACCTCGTCGGGCGGCCAGGGATCGTACTGGTAGCTCCGCACCGAGGTCCCGGCGTCGAACCCGTCCGCGACGGCGACGATGCGGCTGAACAGGGCGGGCTTGCGCTCCCGCGTGTTCGGCGGATAGCCCGACACGTCCACCTTCATGTGATGCTCGTACGCCATGAGCATCTGGCGGTACGGGACGTCGGCGAAGCCCCCCATCTGGAAGAGGAGGAGGAGGCCTTCGGTCGGGTGCCTCTTGAGCTGAGCCCACTCGTCGTCGTCCAGGCCCCCGGGCTTGTTGATGATGTCCGCTCCGATCCTCATCTTGCCGATGTCGTGGAGGAGCCCGCCCAGGCCCAGGTCATAGAGTTGGAGCTTGGTGAGGCCCAGACGCTGGCCGATGACGACGCTGAAGATGCACACGTTGACGCAGTGCGTGAACGTGTACTCGTCGAAGTCCTTCAGCGTGGTCATGGTGACCATGGAGGGCTCGTTGGCGAGCACCTGATCCACGATCCCCTGCACCGCGCGCTTGACCTTGCGTACGTTCACTGCCCGGCCCAGGCGCACGTCCCCCAGGACGTCCTTGGCGACCTTCACGGACTGAGCGTACGTCCGCTTGGCGGCCGCCATCGCCTCCTCCTCCTCCGCGTCCAGCTCTGCCGCGTCCTGCGCGGGCTCGACGTCGATGTGCTCGACGGGTGTGCCGTTCAGCCGTCCCACGAACGTCGAGTAGGGATCGTCGGCGCCCGGCTTGCGCAGCATGAGAGACAGGAAAGCCGCCCATTCGGTCCCCTTGACCCCCGTGCGCACCACCACGGCACCGACGCCGTGATCCCCCAGCGTCGTGGCGAAAGCGCCGAACGTGGAGAAGTTGGCCAGGTCCAAGCGAAGGCGGGTCTCGTTGAGGAAGAAGAAGTCCCCCACCACCCGTAGCTCCGCCGTGCCCTCCGTCTCCGTGACGCGGATCATGAGGCCGTGGAGCTCAGCGAGGGCCTGCTGCACGGCGCTGTTCTCGAGCGGGTACAGCTTGAGCGCCCTGAGGGCTCCATGGAACGCCGTCAGGAGCTTCCTGCCCAGCTCCTGCACCTGCGCGCTGCCGTCGTCAGCCATCCGCCTCCTCCCCGCGCAGCGCCCGGTTCACCGCGCTTCGGACCACGGGGTCCTCCTCGGACAGGGCGCGCCGCAACGCCGCCGTGGCCGAGGCGGTGCCGATCTTGCCCAGCGCCAGGGCCGCGCAGGCCCGGATCTCCGACGGCTCCCGGCGCCCCAGGAAGCCCTTGCCGTTGAGCTGCTTGTCCAGGAGGCCCACGGCGCCGTCCTGCCCCAGGAGACCGAAGCCCTCGAAGAAAGCGAGCTTCTCGGTGAGGTCCGCCGACCTGATTTCCTTGCCCATGATGATGTCCGCCAGGGCTTTCGTGGCGGGCCCGTATCTCAGCTTGCCCAGGGCCCGGGCCGCAGCGACGCGGACCTCTCGATCCGGATCGAAGAGCACGTCCACCAGGGCCCCGGCCGCCGTGGACGCCCTCAGATCCGACGCCGATTCCACGGCCGCGAGCCGCACGGCGGGAAGCTCGTGGTACATGAGGTCGGCCAGGGAGGGCCCGGCCTCGGCCACCTGCATCGTGCCCACCAGCCGCGCCGCGCCGGCCACCACGACGGCATCCGGCTCGGCCAGGAGATTCACCAACGCCCGGCGGTTGGTGTTGGCGATGCCCTTGACCGCCTCCCGGAGCACCGGCTGGAGCTCCTTATCCTCGGTGGACTCCGCCGCCCTGAGGAGGGGTCCCAGAGCCGAGGCGCGGAGGTACCTGAGGAACGCCGCCAGCGCCTTCGGCTCCGGGCGGATGGACCGGTCTTCCAGCGAACGGATGAGCTCTTCCAGGGCCTCGGGGTTCGACATCTCGTCCAGGATGCCCTTCGCCTCGGCCATCCGGGTCTCGTCCAGGCGGCCGGGGGTGCGCTCGAGGGCGTGGATCTCGTCCAGGACCTGGGTGGCGGCCTCCAGAACGCCCCTGGAGAGGAAGTTCGGCAGGAGCTGGCGGAAGATGCCCAGGATCTCGGACTGCCGCTCGGGATCGTCGGCCTCCTCCACCCGATCGAAGAGGGCCGCGAGCACGTCCCCTCGCAGATCCCGGTCCATCTCGATCTCGATCTCCCGGCGCAGGTGCTCCATCTCCCGGGCGTCGAGGGAGTAGAGCGTCGGATTGAAGTCCTCTCTGCTGATGGGCTTCGGTCCCTCCGGGCTTCCCTCGTCGGCGGCATCCTCTCCCGCCTCCTCTCCCTCGGCCTCGACCTCGGCTTCCAGCACGCTCTGGAGCTCGGCCTGGCTGTGACCCGGCCCCGCCTCGGGCATCTCGACGCCCTCGGCCAGGAGGTCCACGTACTGGTAGTCGAAGTGCTCGAGGTCCTCCTCCCACAGGATCGTGAGGAGGTCGTCGCCCTCGGAGCGGGCCTGGCGGGCTCGCTGCAACACCGAGAGGAGGCGCGGCGTCTCGCCCTCCTCGATGCCCGGCTTGAACGTGATCTCCCGGATGCCGTCCTTGTAGAAGAGGAACGCCAGGGAGTCCGAGCGATTGGCGGCCCGGTAGATCTCGGCCTGCCCGAACGTGAGCACGTCCTCTCCCACGTGGACCTTGAGGTGGTCCAGCTCCTTCCACAGGATCGAGAAGGCCTCCCTGAGGCTCTGGACGAAGCGCTGGTAGACGGGGTTGTTCTCGTCGTAGAGCTGGTAGGCGCGCAACGCCTTGCCGAGAGTCACGAAGAACTCCCGGACCTCCTCCAGCGGGAGCGTCTCCAACTCGTCCCAGGCCGGAGTCTGGGGCCCCATCGTGGGGCTCGGAGTGTCCAGGGGGGCTTCGCTCACCAACGACTCGCGCTCAGGGGCTCGTGCTCGGACGCGCGCTCACAGAAGGGACCCTCGACCCTCCAGGCGTGCGACGTGTGCGACATCCTTGTCTCCCCGACCGCTGAGGCACAGGAGGATCGCTCCGCGCTGCCGGTAGTCGGCGCCGGCGGACAACACGTGCGCCACGGCATGGGCGGACTCCAGGGCCGGTATGATACCTTCTAGCTGTGACAGTCTATGGAAGGCCTCGAGCGCGTCCGCATCCGTAACGGAGACGTAGGACGCGCGGCCCGTGTCTTTCAGCCAGGCGTGCTCGGGACCGACCCCCGGGTAATCCAGACCCGCGGAAACCGAGTGCGCCGGCGCAACCTGTCCGTCGGCATTCTGGAGAAGATAACTCAGGGAGCCGTGGAGCACACCCGGCGTTCCCGCCGCCAGCGAGGCGGAGTGACGACCGCTCGCGAGACCCTCCCCGGCAGCCTCCACGCCCACCAGCTCCACGCCCTCGTCGCCCACGAAATCGTGGAAGATCCCCATGGCGTTCGAGCCCCCGCCCACACACGCCACCACCGCGGCCGGTAACCTTCCCTCGACCTCCAGCATCTGGAGGCGGGCCTCACGCCCGATGACCGTCTGGAAGTCCCTGACCATGCGAGGAAACGGGTCC
>DASWKP010000333.1:0-3866 GCA_036396575.1 Longimicrobiales bacterium
GTGGGAGCCGCGCTGGGGGCCAGCGCGACGCCCGCAAGCAAGGTGAGCAAGAACATCTGGGCCCCTTCCTTTCCCAACTATGACTATGGCAAACCGATATCTCGAGTCTGAGGCACGACCCCCCACCACGCATCCCCTGGCCGCAAAGGTCGCTTCAACCACTTCGGCCGGCGCATCCCATCCGGCGAATGCCCCGCAGCCCCGCGCACCCCCCCCAACCACTCCCGGTACACCTCCATCGAGCGGTTGAGATCCACCATCACATCCCCGACTCGATCACCTGGTGACGCAGCCTTCACGCTCACCGCCTTCTGATGCCAACAGTGCTCCCCGCTCACCGGATCCGGATGCACCGCGTGCGTCAGGTTCTGATGCACCCCCACGTTGGACCACCACACTCGCGACGTATCAGGATCGAACGACGCGTACGGCCCGCCGCCCTTGAGCACGCGCATCCGTAGCGCGTCGCCTTCCTCCTCGATCTCCACCAGGTTGGACGCGCTGGGGTTCACGCCCTGGTCGTCCTTGAGGCGCCAGCGGCCCAGGTGATGGCTGATGCCCAGCACGCCGGGCTTCATGCCTTCGGTGACCCAGACGCTGTCCACCATGTGGCCGATCTCCGTTTCCACACGCACCGCATCCCCCGTGGCAACGCCGATCCGGACCGCGTCCTCCGGGTGCATCCAGATGGGGTTCTTGTGGCTGATCTCGTAGAGCCACTTGGCGTTGGCGCTCCGGGTGTGCACGAGGGTGGGCAGGCGGAAGTTGGGCAGGATGAGCATCTCGCCCGCCTCCCGGTCGATCTCGTCCGGGTGCACGTGGCTCTTCAGTGCCCATGGGACGACGTACTCCAGCTCGCTCCAGCCCCAGTCCCGTAGCGTGGGGCTGAAAAGCTCCAGTTTGCCGCTCGGCGTCGGGAAGCCCGCCCGGCGCACGCCCTCCTCATCCCCTTCGACGTGGACGCCCCCGTCCTTCACCTGCTCCTCGTAGGGCGCGTAGACCTCCTTCACCACCTCGAAGGCGCCGTACTTGCGCATATAGGCCAACGGGCTCAGGCCCTCCTTCGCCGCCACCTCGGGCAGGCCCGGCACCGAGTTCTCGAAGATCCACCGATAGTACTCCTCCACGGTGATGATCTCCCCCGGGCGGTACGGGCTCTCGAAGTGCTTGCGGATACCCAGCCCGCCGTCCGGGTCCATGCGTGCGCTGAGCTCGATCCAGAACTCGTTCTCTTCCCACACCTCTCCGGGATTGGCCTCCCAGGTGAAGCGCACCTTCTTGCCCATGCGCTCCATCGCCACTCGCTGCACCGGCTGGCGGAAGGCGATCCACTGGCCCGCGTGGGTCTCCTGGCTCATGAGGTCGTGCCGTTCCCCGGCGTGCCCCATGGGCAGCACATAGTCGGCGTACCACGCGCTTTCGTTCCAGGTCGCCGTCAGTGCCACGTGGCAGGCCACCTTCTCCTCGTCCGTCAGCATCCGTAGCCACTGGAAGCCGTCCGGGTTCACCCACAGCGGATTGTAGACCCGGGTGAAGTAGACGTCCACGCTCCCCCGGCCCTCCTCCAGGAAGTGGGGCAGCAGAAAGCTCATCTCATAGTGGCTGAATGGATACTCGTCGGGGAAGAGCAGTTCGCTCCACGCCGGCTGCGGCGGCGGCTGGTCGAACGTCTTTGGGACGAACTTGTTCCATCCGTTCAGGCTCGTGCCCCCGGGCACGCCCACGCTCCCGGTCAGCACGTTCAGGAAGAAGAGCGAGCGCGTGATCTGCCAGCCTCCCCGGTTGCCGGCGCTGGCGCTCCTCCAGTTGTGGGCGGCCAGCCTTCCCTCGCACTCGGCGATGTAATGCGCTGCCTCACGAAGTCGATCCAAGGGCACCTGGGCCTCCTCCGCGGCCCGCTCCAGCGTATAGTCGCGGTACAGTCGCTTGAGGAGGCGGTCGAAGTCGTCGAAGGTGGGCTCGGGCGTGGCCCTGGGCGCGGCGTCGGCGGAGTCGCCGTCCGGCCCGCCGGCCGCTCCCGGCGACGGCGGCATTCCCTCCCCTACTTCAAAGCTCACCTCGGGCTGTGCCCCGCTGGCGAAGTGCAGCACCGTCTCCTTCCAGTTGACCCAGCGCTCCACGAAGGCTCTGTCATAGAGGTCGTTCTGGATGAGATGGTTGGCCCACGCCAGGAAGACAGTGGCCTCGGAGCCAGGCCAGGTGGGCAGCCAGATGTGGCTCTTGGACGCCGTGTTGGATAGGCGCGGGTCCAGGGTGATGAGCTTGGCGCCCTTCTCCATGCCCTCCATGATGCGCTGGGCGTGGGGGTTGAAGTAGTGGCCGGTCTCCAGGTGCGACGACAGGAGCAGGATGACTCTGGCGTTGGCGTGGTCCGGGCTGGGCCGGTCCACCCCGGACCAGAGGGCGTACGCGCACCGGGCCGCCGCCGAGCAGATGTTGGTGTGGCTGTTGTGGCCGTCCACGCCCCACGCCTGCACCACCCGGTTGGCGTACCCATCCTCCCCCGGCCGCCCCACGTGATACATGATGCCGTCCCGGCGGCGCTCCCGGCTCTCCCGCATCCTGGCCGCGATCTCGTCCAGTGCCTGGTCCCAGGAGATTCTCTCCCACTTGCCTTCCCCGCGCGCGCCCACGCGCTTCAAGGGATAGAGGATCCGGTCGGGATCGTAGACCTGGTTGATGGTGGCGGGGCCTTTGGCGCAATTCCGGCCTCGGCTTCCCGGATGCACCGGGTTCCCCTCGAACTTCCGCACCGCCAGCGTGTCACGGTCCACGTAGGCCAGAAGCCCGCACGCGCTCTCGCAGTTGAAGCACACGGTGGGCACCAGCGTGTAGTTCCGCGCCACCTTCCTCGGCCACTCCTTCCCGTCCCACTCCACCCAGTCCTCCCAATTCTCGGGCGGCGGATACTGGCTCATGCGCCCGTCGGGATGGGTGACCCGGGTCATGGGGACGGGCACGGGCTCCCGCGTGGTGGTCGAGTAGGCGGGCAGGCCGAACTCGCCACTCGCGGGGGAAGTTCGCACGGGCTCGGGGCGGGGGGCGCCCTTGAGCCTGGCGAAGAATCGGGAGAGGGGAGTTTCCTTGGTGGGCATGGGGGGAGGGTTCGGGGCCTCTTTCGGCTCGGCGGGGTGGCGGGTCGGGAAGGTCGGAAGGTGCGCGGCGCGCCCAACCTCGGCAAGCTGAGCCCTACCGCTGTACCGCCGCGAGCAGCCTCGACGTGTCCACCGTGAACCCCACGCGGCCGAACACGTCGCTCTCCATGACGAGGTCGTCGCGGCTGGCCCACGTGACGCTCACCGGGAGGGTGACCCCCTCCAGGATCGGGACGGCCAGCTTGCCATGGAGGCGCCAGGTCGGCGTCGCCGATTCCATGAACCGGCCCTCGAACGCCAGGTCCAGCGCCAGGGGATCCGGACCCGCCATACGGTCGCGGCCCAGGTCGAGGGTGAGGGAGCTGGCCACGGTCCCGCCCCAGGTGGACGGCACGCTGCCCGGCGGGTCGAGGAGGGTCGCGGAGCCGTTCAACGTCCAGGTGGCCCGCCGGGTGAGGCCCACGTCCAGGGCCAGGCCGATCCTGAGTTCGTCGCTGCCGCTCTCCCGCAGGCTGGACTGGACGTCCAGGGCGAGCTGCGGCGCGCCCCTCAGCTCCTCGACCACCGCGTTGGCCGCCGTGCGCAGTCGCACGAAGGGATCGACCGCGTCGGCGATCATCCTCAGGAGCGCGTCCTCCCGCTCGGCGCCCGCCAGGTTGAGGTAGGCACGGAGGCTCGAAGCGTCATTCATGATGCGGTTGATGAACTCACTCTGGCCGAGGCCCACCTGGCCCCCGACCCACGCGAACAGGCTGTCCTGTAGCTGGGCGC
>DASWKP010000334.1:0-10036 GCA_036396575.1 Longimicrobiales bacterium
CACCAGAGCGGCCCGGAACTCGCCCTGCCGGGACCGACGCTGGACCGCCCGCCCCTGCGCCACCCCCTTCAGCTTCTTCTTCAGGTCGGTTATGCGGCGTCCGATGAGGCGGCGGTCCGTCTCCAACTGCGTCTCACCCGGGCCGCGCAGCCCGATGCCGCCACGGATGCGGGACAGGTGCGTCCACATCCGCTTCAGGCGCGGGAGCAGGTACTCGAGCTGGGCGAGCTCGACCTGGAGCTTGGCTTCGCGCGAGCGCGCGCGCGTGGCGAAGATGTCCAGAATGAGCTCGGGCCGGTCCATGACCCGGACACCCACCCGCGTCTCCAGGTTCTTGCCCTGGGCCGGCGTGAGCTCCTCGTCGAAGATGACCAGGTCGGCGTCGTGCTCCACCACGAGGTCCCGCAGTTCGTCCGCCTTGCCACTGCCGATGTACGTGCCCGGGTGTGGGGCATCGATGCGCTGGCGCATGACCGCCACGACCTCTCCTCCCGCGGTGTCGGTCAGGCGGGCCAGCTCCAGCAGGTGCTCTTCCACGATCCTGGGGTCCAGATCCTTGGTGGGCGCCCCGACCAGAACGGCGCGCTCCACGGGTGTCCGGTTGTCGATGAGTTGGGTGGGAATGGAATCGACCTCGCTGAATGGGGGTCCGGAGCCGCGTCACAGGCCCAGGTCGCCCACCTCCTCGAAGGGGACGCTCACCTCGCCGAAGAGCACGTCGAAACGCACATCGCCGCGCAAACGGTAGCGTAGCACCCCGGACGCCAGCAGGCTCTCCAGGGCAAACCCGAGGTCCGCGTAGTCGAAGGGGACGGAGACCGTGACTTCCGTGATGTCGTTTCGCCGCACCCGCACGACCTGGGTGGACTCCCCGGACGCCAGACTCCTCCACGACGCCTCGTCCTCGGCCGGGGACGCCTCGCCCCGAAGCGCCAACTGATAGGTCAGGCCGGCGCTCGTGAGGGCGAAGCGGTTGGGGTTCTCCACCTGGAAGCGCACCGCGGCCGTGGCGCCCGTGAGCCCGATGCTCTCGATCTGAACGTCGGCGACCCGCACGGTGGGAGCCTCGAACAACACAGAGCACCCCGAGACGATCAGGGCGATGAAGAGGCTGAGGAACACGGGGAAACGTCGGGTGCGAACCATGACGCTGCTACCCCGGAGGCTCTGGTTTGGCTCCTTCGTCCGCGTCTCCCGCGCCCCTCATCTCCTCGATCCAGCGCAGCCGCTCGGCGATGCGGTCCTCCATCCCCTGGCTTCCGGGACGATAGAAGGACCGGTGCCGCAGGGCCTCGGGAAGGTAGCGTTGTCCGGCCACCCCGCCGGGCTCTTCCGGATCGTACCGGTACCCGGCCCCATAACCCAGCTCCTTCATGAGCTTCGTGGGCGCGTTGCGGATGTGGAGGGGGACCGGCTCCGCCGGGGTGTCCCGAGCGGCCGCGGACGCCTCACTCCAGGCCAGGTACACACGGTTCGACTTGGGCGTCACCGCCAGGTAGGTGGCCGCCTGCGCCAATGCCAGGTCGCCTTCCGGCGAACCCAGGAAGTGGTAGGCGTCGCGGGCGGCGAGGGCCACCTCGAGGGCCCGGGGATCGGCCAGGCCCACGTCCTCGACCGCCATGCGCACGAGCCTCCGCGCGATATACATCGGGTCCTCGCCGCCGTGGAGCATGCGCGCGAGCCAGTACAGGGCGCCGTCGGGGTCGCTGCCGCGGACCGCCTTGTGAAGCGCGCTGATGAGGTTGAAATGCTCCTCGCCGCCCTTGTCGTAGGCGGCGAATCTGTGCTGCAAGGCTTCCCGGGCGGCGGCGAGGTCCAGGGTGCCCCCCTTCCCCACCAGGTGCGAGGCGGCCTCCAGAACGCCGAGAGCCCGGCGCGCGTCCCCGTCCGAGGCCTGGGCGATGAAGTCCACGGCGTCGCTCCGGGCGACGAGGTCGAGGCCGGCGAGCCCCCGCTCCGACGTCAGCGCATGATGGAGGATGGCCCGCAGGTGCTCCTCTCCGAGGGGCTGGAGCACGAAGACCGGCGCGCGGGAGAGGAGGGGCCTGACCACCTCGAAGGAGGGATTCTCCGTGGTGGCCCCCACGAGGATAATGATGCCCTCCTCGACGTGCGGCAGAAACGCGTCCTGCTGGGCTTTGTTGAAGCGGTGGATCTCGTCGCAGAACAGGATGGTGCGGCGGCCCGTGGCCGCCAGGCGATCCCGGGCCTGGGCGATGAGCTCGCGAACCCGGGCCACCCCCTCGGTCACGGCGCTGAAGGGTTCGAACGCGGCGTCGGTGCGGTCCGCCACCAGCCGCGCCAGAGTGGTCTTTCCGCTCCCCGGGGGTCCCCACAGGATCATGGAGCCCAGTTCGCCGGACTCGAGGGCCGACCGAAGCGCCTTGCCGGGCCCCAGGAGGTGATCCTGTCCGCGGAACTCCTCCAAGGTGCGCGGCCTCATCCTGGCCGCCAGGGGCACCCGATCGGCGGCGCCACCCGCATCGCCGCCCTCCGCTTTCCTGGGGTCGCGCGGCCCGCGGGACCCGCCCTCGAACAGGTCTGGGTCGCTCACTCAGCGCCACCCTCGCCACCGCGTGGTGGCGCCCATCCCTGGCGCACGCGCTCCACGATCAGCGCTTCCAGGTCGGCGCCCCTGTTGATGCCCGGCTCTTCGAGCACCTGGTCCAGAAGCCACTCCAGGATCCGGCCGAAGTCGGGCCCCGGCTTGAGCCCCAGGCGAATGAGGTCCCGGCCGTCCAGGGCCAGGTCGGCAACGGCCAGCGGGGGCCGGGACCTCAGGATCCCGCGCGCCCTCCGCCAGGCCGCCACGACGACCTCGCAGCGTGCTCCGCCAGCGCCGCCACGGTGGGCTCGACACCGCCCACCCCAGACCCGGATCAGGTCCGGGACGCGCTCGGGTCCGACCTGGCTGAGCCAACGGCGCCAACGCGCGTCGGGAGCGTCGGCGTCAGGAGGCGCGACCCCCGCTCTGACAATCCCGACCACGCGGTCGATCCTGGCGTTGGAGTACCGGAGTCTCATCAGGAGCGCCGCCGCGCGGCGGGCGGCCCGCTCCGGCACGCTCTCCTCCTGCTCCGGTGCCGTCCCGGACGCTTCGTCGGCGCCGGCCTCCCGCCCCGGAACCCCGACGTCCATGAGGAGAGCCGCAAGGCGCACATCCGGCCGCGTGACGGGGATGGCATCCGCCGCCCGGGCGGCGAAGCTCCACGCGTCTTCGTCCGAGCCCGGACCGGGACACGGAAGCTCCACCAGGCCGGCAAGCTCGGGAAAGACCTTGGCGAGCACCCCCGAGGAGGCGAACAGCGCCAGCGCCCCGGAGGGGCGCGGATCCTTGTCCAGCACCTTCGTAAGCTCCTCACGAATCCTCTCCGGGGAGAGGGTGTGAAGCTCGGCGACGGCGTCGCGCAAGGCGGACCAGGTCCGCTCCTCGACGGACAGGTCGAAGCGTCCGGCGAAGCGCAGCGCCCTGAGCACACGGAGATAGTCCTCCGCGAAGCGGTCCCGGGGCTCGCCGACGGTCCGCAATACCCTCCGGGCGAGGTCGTCCCGGCCACCGAAAGGATCGAGGATCTCCTCCCGCAGGGGATGCCAGGCCAGGGCGTTGATGGTGAAGTCCCGCCGGGACAGATCCTCTTCGACGGTGTCGGCGAACTCCACCACCGCGTGACGGCCGAAGGTTTCCACGTCACGACGGAAGGTCGTCACCTCGTAGAGCGTCCCGTCCCGGGCGAGGATGCCGACGGTGCCATGCTGGATCCCGACGGGGACCGTGCGCCGGAAGATGCGCCGGACTTCCTGGGGCGTGGCCCTCGTGGCCATGTCCCAATCCGGGGTCCTCATCCCCATGAGAGCGTCCCGGACCGCGCCACCGACCGCCCAGGTCTCGTACCCGCGCGCTTCCAGGGTCCGGACGATCCAGCGGACGTCCTCGGGGGGATGCGGGAGCGGACGGGCGAGCCCGCCCCCGCCCGGGACCCCGGCCTCGCCGGGCTCGGAGGCTCGTTCCGGGTCCGTCACCCCACGAGAACCGCCCCACCGTTGACGTTCAGGATCTCTCCCGTCACGTGGCGGCCCAGATGTGAGCACAGAAACAGGATAGGCCCCGCCACGTCCTCGGCCGACGCGATCCGGCCGATCGGAATGCCGGCGGCGATGCGCTCCCGCCCTCCCTCACCGAAGGCGGGCTCCGCCATCTCCGTGTCGATCCATCCCGGAGCCACCGCGTTCACGGTCACGCCACGGCCCCCCAGCTCCACGCACAGCCCTTTGACCATGGAGATGATGGCCCCCTTGGTGGCCGCGTAGTCGGCGTGGAAGGCCTCACCCCGCTGGCCGGCGGTGGAGCTCACGAGGACGATGCGACCGTCGTTTCGCACGCGTCGCGCCGCCTCCCGTGTCGTGTGGAAGATCGAATCGAGGTTGGCCCCGCGGGTCCTCCGCCACTGCTCGTCGCTCATCTCGGCGAGGGAGACGGGTTCCGGCAGCCAGATCCCGGCGTTACCCACGAAGATGTCCAGGCCCTCGAACTCCCGGTCGGCCCGTAGGAACAGACGCGCCGCGTCCTCCGCGTCCGCCAGGTCTCCCGCCTCGGCCCAGGCGTGGACCCCCAGATCCGTCAGGTCGGCTACTGTGCGCCGGGCGTCGTCTTCGCGGGTTCGATAGGAGATCCCCACCGCTACGCCGGCCCGCGCCAGGAGCAGCGCGGTCGCCCGCCCCACCCCACGAGACCCACCCGTGATCACCGCGGTGCGACCCGCCAGCCCCAGGAGATCCTTCACGCCGACATCCATTTGCCACGCAGCTCCTCCCGGTGGTGTCGTTCCGAGTCGAGGATCTCCTGGACGACGCCCCGGGTCTGCTCATCCAGATCCTCCTCGAGGAGGCCCTCGTACCACCGGACCTCTTCCTCCTCCCGAGCCCGGGCCGTCTCCTCCCAGGCGCCCGGCGCCGTGTCCGGCGCGCGCACGTCCCGGAGGTCGCGCGGACTGCCCCCCAACTCGAGCACGCGTGCCGTGAGGCGAGACAGGTGATGCTGCTCGTCCGCGTGCAGCTCGTTGAGGCGCTCGGCGTCAGCCGGATCGCCCCCTAGCTCGGCGGCCCCCGCCAGAGCGCGGTAAAAGAGAGTCTGAGCCTTCTCACGACCCCGGCTCTCCTCCAGCAACCGCACGACCCCCGGGCTCACTCGTCCCCCGTCTCGCTGAACGCGCGGTCGACGATGTCGCAGATGGCGTGGCCCACGGCCAGGTGCATCTCCTGTGCCCGGGCCGTGACGTCGGTCGGGATGACCAGAGCGTGGTCGGCGACATCCCTGAGGGATCCCCCGCCCTTCGCCAGGAGCGCCACGGTGATGACTCCCATCTCCCGAGCGACCGCGGCGGCCCGCAGCAGATTCGCCGAGTTCCCGCTCGTGGAGTGGAGGAAGAGGATGTCACCAGGTCTGGCGAGAGCCTGGATCTGGCGGGAGAACACCTCACTGAAGCCGAGATCGTTGGCACCGGCCGTAAGCACCGACGTGTCCACCGTCAGGGCGAGCGCCGGCAGGGCCGCCCGGTCCCGGCCGAACCGGATGACATACTCCGCCGCGAGGTGCTGGGCGTCGGCCGCAGAGCCTCCGTTCCCGCAGAAGAAGAGCCGCCGGCCGCCACGGAGGGCATCGACGGTGAGCGCCCCCACCATCGCCACCGCGGTGTCCAGCTCGCGGGCGACGCGATCGGCAAGCCGGGACAGCTCCTCCAGTCCCTCTCGAACGAGGTGGGCCGAATCGTCCATGGCGCTCAATCTCCCCCGAGGGCTCCTCTGGACCGAAAAACGCGCCTGACCCGGTCCAGGAAGCTCCTCGTCCCGAGCGGAGGCACCGGCAACGGCCGCTCGTCCTGGAACAGCCGCCCGGGGTTCACCTGGACCAACAGCCTCCACTGCTCCCCGGCACCCATCTCCTGGAACTTCTCCCGGGACTCATCGACGAAGAGGCTAAGGTGCGGGCGCCCGTGAAAGTCCGTGGACATGAGGTCCACGATCCCTTTCGCGAGGAACTTCAGGGCGTTCGACCGGGAGTCCGGGCCATACCGTCCGAGGAGGGAGCCGTGGTTCACCTGAAGGTACGCTCCCGCGCTCCGCCATCGCTCGGCCAGATCCAGGTTCTCCCTCATGCCCACGTACCGTTCCGGGTGGGCCACCACCGGGATCAGTCCCGCCTCATCGATCCTGGCCAGCACGGCTTCGGTTCCTGGAGGAATCCGCATCTGTGGCCATTCCACGAGGACGAAGCGACTGTCGCCCAGGTGGACCCGGGGATCCTCCAGGGACGGAAAGGGATCGTCCAGCATGATTTCGAAGCCGCGCCGGATCTCAACGTCGTCGTGCGCTTGGTCCACGGCTTCCGCCAGCTCCCTCCAGGAGACCTCCACGCGTTCCAGCCAGGCCTCGAAGCCCTCGGTGGCCCGGATCTCGGAAGCCGCCAGGTGGGGCGTCGTCACGATGCGCCGGATCCCCGCGTCCCGCATCCGGCCGACTCCCTCCAGGGCGTCCTCCAGCGTGCGAGCGCCATCGTCCACCCCGGGGATCAGGTGGCTGTGCAGGTCGGTGAGATGGCCCGCCGGCGTCATCGGCTCCCGCGTGGACCTCGGGCGGTGCGACCGATCATCTCGTGGAGATGCCGGCTCGGGTCATCCGTGGTGAGAGCCGCCTCCGCGCCGTACGTCAGGTACCCGTCCGCCGCGAGAAGATCGAACGCCCCCCGTCGCTCCCTGCCTTCGGGATGGAGGGCATGGGCCAGCGCGCGTTCAGCCGCTTCCTGGAAACCCGGCCAGGCGTCCCCGGAAGCCGCCGTCGCCGGCATCTCGAGCCAGGCGGCGAAGGCCGCCGGTACGTCCGGCCGGGTCGGTCGGAACCGTCCGGGCGCCGTCATGATCCCCCGATCTCCGCAACCAGGCGACGGACGATACCCTCGGCAGCCCTCAGGGCCTCGCTCAGCCCTTCGGCCTCCCCGACCCCCGCCTGGGCCAGGTGGGGGCGGCCCCCGCCGGTCCCCCCGGCCACCGCGGCGACCTCCCGGACGACGGAGTCCGCCCTCAGGCCTCGCGCGATGAGGTCGTCCGTCACCACCGTGAGAAGCGTTCGCTTGTCGCCGGGCAGATCCGCCCCCACGACGGCCACCCCGCTCGCCGTGGTCTCCAGGAAGCCGTCGCACCACGCCCGCGCATCGTCGGCTCCCCTGGCGCGGATCCGCACCACCTTCAGTTGACTGCCACCGTCCAGGAGGGAGGCCTCGGCGACGACCTGCTCCGCCCCTCCCCCATCCCGGCGCAGCTCCTGGAGGAGCGATTCCAGCTCCACCCTCTCGGACAGGAGTTGCTCGGCCCGGGTGACGACCGCATCCGGCGACGCTTTGAGGACCACGGCTACCTCCGCCAGGCGGCTCTCGGCGTCCCGGAAGAGGCGAAAGGCACCGGGCCCGGTCTGGGCCTCGATGCGACGCACTCCGGCCGCCACACCGCTCTCGGACACCAGCTTGAAGAGGCCGATCTCGGCTGTGTGGCGGACGTGGGTGCCTCCGCACAGTTCCGTGCTCACGCCGGGAATGCGCACGACGCGAACCTCGTCACCGTACTTCTCGCCGAAGAGGGCCATCGCTCCGCCCTCGACCGCCTCCTGGTAGGCTTTGAACGATACTTCCACCGGGTGGTCGCTCCAGACGTCCCGGTTGACGATCTCCTCGACGCGAGCTCGCTCGTCCTCGGTCATGGGCGACGTGTGGGCGAAGTCGAAGCGTAGCCGGTCCGGCGCGACCAGCGAGCCCCGCTGGACCACGTGCTCGCCCAGGACGGCCCGCAGCGCGGCGTGAAGGAGGTGCGTGGCGGTGTGGTTCCGCTCGATGTCGTGCCGCACCTCCCTCAAGACCTTCGCGCGAACGCGAAAGGGCCCCGCTTCAGCGTCCGGACGGGCGTCCCCCACCAGCGTTCCCACGACAGCGATCCGGTCACCGCCCCGCCTGACCTCGTCAACGGACAGACTCCAGCCCTGGCCTTCCACCGTGCCCCGGTCGGCCACCTGCCCGCCCCCCTCCGCATAGAAGGGATTCCGGGCCAGGACCAGCCCGAGCCTCCCATCCCGCTCTTGAAGCCCCAGCACCTCGGTCTCGACTTCGGCCTCGCGGTAGCCGACGAACTCCTGGACCGCGTTGGCGTCGAAGAACGTCCATCCGTGAAAACCTTCGTCTCCCGCCACGCGGTGGCCCGAAGCGGCCCGGTCGCTACGGCTCCGCTCCCTCTGGGCCTCGAGGGCGGCGCTGAACCCCTCACCGTCGACGTCGTACCCACGCTCCCTGGCCATGAGCTCCGTGAGGTCGAGCGGAAAGCCGAACGTGTCGTAGAGCTTGAAGACCTCCTCCCCCGCGAGGGTCCCGGAGCCCCCCCGGGGAGCCAACTCGTCGAAGCGGGCCATCCCCCCCTCGATGGTGGACAGGAAGCGCTCCTCCTCCGCCCGCGTCGCTTCCACCAGGTGGTCACGGCGCCGGACCAGCTCGGGGAACGTGTCGCCCATGGTGTCCACCACCGTGCCCACGATGTCCACGAGAGTGGGCTCGCGCCGGCCCAGGAGCCAGGCGTGGCGAACACCCCTTCGGAGGATGCGGCGTAACACGTACCCACGGCCGTCGTTCGATGGAAAGACGCCGTCGGCGAGAAGGAAGGCCACCGCTCGGGCATGATCGGCCATCACCCGATAGCCCACGGAATCGGACGCTTCGGCCACATAGGGACGCCCCACCGCCTCGGCCACCCGGGCCAGGAGAGGCTGGAACAGGTCGATGTGGAAGGTGGACCCCACACCCTGGACCACTGCGCTCAGGCGCTCGAGCCCCGCCCCCGTGTCGATGGAAGGAGCAGGCAGAGGGCATAGCTCCCCGGCCGCGTCCCGGTCGAACTGCATGAAGACCAGGTTCCACACCTCGACCATGCGATCCGCCTCGCCCAGGCGCTCGAACGCCTCGGTGGAGAGCGGTCCCCGCCTCTCCCCTTCGGGTCGCAGGTCGTAGAAGATCTCGGAGCAGGGCCCGCACGGCCCCGTATCCGCCATCTGCCAGAAGTTGTCCCTGTCCCCGAGCCGGTACAGTCGATCGGGCGGACGCCCGACCTCCGTGCCCCACAACCCGGCCGCCTCGTCGTCGGTGTGGTGCACGGTGGCGAAGAGGCGGTCCTTCTCCAGGCCGAGGTCATCGGTAACGAAGTCCCAGGCGTAGCGAATGGCGTCTCGTTTGAAGTAATCACCGAAGGAGAAGTTGCCGAGCATCTCGAAGAAGGTGTGGTGCCGAGCCGTCTCACCGACCTCCTCGAGGTCGTTGTGCTTCCCACCCGCGCGGACGCACTTCTGGGAGGTCACGGCCCTGGAGTAGGGGACGTCCTCCGCTCCCAGGAAGACCTTCTTGAACTGGACCATGCCCGAGTTCGTGAACAGGAGCGTGGGGTCCTCCGCCGGCACCAGGGACGAGCTCGGTCGCACCTCGTGGCCACGGTCCCGGAAGAAGTCCAGGAATCGCTGTCGTATCTCGGCTGCCTTCATCGTCGTCGGTGGGGTGTGCTCGGTTCAGCGGCCCCACGGCCCGAGGGAGTGGGGCCCGCAGCCAAGTAAGGTAATGAATGGCCTCGGCCCTGCCCATCGACCGCCACCACGGGACACGGACCCCGTGAAGCTGGAAGGCCCCGGGCAGCCGCCCGGGGCCCGCGTCCCGGCCACCGTCCAGTACCAACCCGGGCCCTGGCAGCGGGGTCAGTTGGGTGCCGCCGCGGTCTCCTCGGAAGCCACCTCCTCCTGCACGGAGCCCGGCATCGGTAGCTCCAGAGCAACCCGCAGCCGGGAGTTGATCTCCTCGGTGACGTCGGGATTCTCCAGGAGGAAGATCTTGGCGTTCTCCTTGCCCTGGCCGAGACGAAGGTCGCCATAGGAATACCAGGCTCCGGACTTGTCGACGATGTCCAGCTCCGCGCCCAGGTCGATGAGCAGCCCCAGGTGGCTGATGCCCTCGTTGTACATGATG
>DASWKP010000335.1:0-19248 GCA_036396575.1 Longimicrobiales bacterium
CAGAGTCCTGAGCGCCTCCACACTGCGTTTTACCAATTGCAGCAGCGTTACGGCGATCACTTCCCGGAACTCAAAGACCTCCGTTTTATCACGGCCGGCGCGTTCCCCTACAGCCCGGACCTGACGGAAGCCCTTGATATCCTCCAAGAGAGCGGGGCCACATCGAAGGACAATCCTCTTCTGCAGCAGTTTGCCCCAAAGTCCTTCGACGGACTCGATGGATGGCTGAGAGAGGCGGATGCGCGTGTGACCCAGGGGAATGATGAGCGCAGGGCGGCGCTAAATCGCGCCGTTGAAGATCTCTCTAAGGACCTCTTGGTTGGTGGCTAAACGTTCGGCGTCTGGGGTTCAGGATCGTCTAGACGACGCACGTCGAGCCTTGGAAGTAGTGCTGCGGAAGCTCGAGCCACGTACTTCTACACGGTTCTCCTCGCCCAAGGTTATCCACGATTCCATTTGGGGCACGAGTACCTTCGAGCCTTGGGAAGTCTGTCTACTCGAACACGGGGTCTTCCAAAGACTTCGTGGCCTCAAACAGACGGGCTTGGCCCACCTTACGTATCCGACGGCGGAACACTCTCGGTTTCAGCACACCCTCGGCGTAGTTGAGGCGGCCGGCCGCATCTTCGACGCGCTTCTCAAGCGTACCGAGAGAGGTTCGCTATCGCCCACGGCTCGGCGGTTTCGCGAGACCCACTTCCTCTTCAAGTCCAAGCCCAAGGAGTCCACGGTCCGAAGATGGAGGATGTTGCTGCGGCTGGCAGCTCTCGTTCACGACACGGGGCACTCCGTATTCTCACACTCATCGGAGAGGATCTTCAGCCTTGTGCCACCGCTGGATGACCTCGCCACTGATCTAGCGCCTCCTGATCATATGAAAGAGCCGGGAGCGGCGGAGATCATCGTCTACCTGATGGTGACATCCAAGGGCTGGCATAGCATGGTGGCACGCCGCTGGCCGCGGGGCGGTCGTGGCATTCCTCGGCCTCCAAGCGAATCCGAATGGGAGATGATCGGACGCTGGGTGATGGGTCAGGAAAATAAGCCGGAGCGCCAGTGGCTTGCCGACATTATCTCGGGACCCCTTGATGCGGATAAACTCGACTATGTCTTCCGCGATGGGTACGCGGCGGGCGTGCCGGTCGGATATGACCTTGCGAGACTGATTGCCACCGTATGCGTCGACGTTCAGCACTCTCCTGAGTGCATTCCATGGTGGCGCTTGACCATCCCAGTAAGGGGGATAAACGCTCTGGAGCAGCTCGTGATGGGGAGATTGGTCCTAAACTCCTATCTTTATCATCATCAAAAATGTCGCGCTGCGGAAATGGCCTTTGAACGAACCCTGGCTCGGCGCTTTTTGCGAGATGGGACGATTCTCGGGAAGCAGAGCGTATGGGATCTCTTCACTCTACAGGACGCTAACGCGTATACATACGCGTACGAGAACTCTGACTCATCTGACTCAACGGCGATTGAGCTTCGAGCGATATTTGCCAGACAGTTGCGCGTTCGGGTGGTCGAGTTCCATCCGCCGGAGATCGACCGAAGGAATGCCGGAGTCGTCGCCGGACTACAGAGGCTCGCCAGTTACCGTCGGATCAAGGACTGGAGCCAATATAGGGAGCTCCTGACGGTCGAGGACCGCATAGCAGAAGCGGCCAAATTGGAGGAGGGTGCTATTGTCTTAGATGTGCCCAGAAACCCGGCCTACGCGGACCTGCAGAATATCAAACTGCCACAGGGTCGCAGATTGCCAGGCGCTGATCCAGCCAAGATTCTAGCCTACCGAGACTGGATCGAAGTGTATAAGACTCACCGCATCACCTACCGGGTCTTCGGCCCGAGGGGCCATGAGCGGGCCATCTGGGAAGCTGCCAAGAGGGTCTTCCTCGAGGAATTCTCCATTGAGTTGCCTCCGTCGGCTAAGCGCTAAATCAATCCCGCACTCTAGGTCATGTCCCAACCGAAGACGGGCCGGTGGTGCCGTGGCTCAATGCCGAAGCCGAGGGCGACGGCGTGGCCAGCGGCGACGTTCTGGGCCGCGATTGGCCGACATCGAAACCGACAGGGCCACCCTGGCGTTGGTCGCCCGAGGCCACGAGGGTGTTGCGCCGGATCCTGGGTGCGCCCGCGCATGCGCATGACCATGAGCTGCGACCACCGCGTCATCGACGGAGCCACGGGAGCGCGCTTTTTGCAGACGCTCACGGCCATCTTGGAAGAGCCGGCGGCGATGCTGTTATAAGGCTGCTATGAGGGGGGCCACCGGATGACATTCTCGCGTTCCCTTCCACGCGGGCTGACGGCGCCGCGCCCCGCCCTCCTCCCCTTCGTCATCGTGGCTTTCGCTGGGTGCCATCCGGGCGCCTCGGACGTGACCGCGAGCGGGCAGGTACGGAGCGTGGTCGTGAGTCCGGGGGCGGTGCTCATCACCAGGGTGGGCGGCTCGCGCGCGCTCCATGCCTCGGCTCTGGACGCGAGCGGTCGAGTCCTGGACGTGGCAGCGTTCGCGTGGGCGTCGGGGGACGAGACCGTGGGCTCTGTGGACCAGCATGGGGTGGTGACCGCCGTGGATTCCGGCGCGGTCACGATCAGCGCCACCGTCGACGGGGTTTCCGGTCACGCCGAGGTGTCGGTGCGCGAGTCCGGGGGGCCAGCGGTCCTCTTCGCCGATGGGCAGGTCATCACCATGGACCCCGTCACACGGGTCGAAGAAGCGCTGGTGGTGGTCGGGTCCAGGATCTTCGCCGCGGGCACCAGCCACGACATGCGGGAGTTGGTCGGCCCGGGCGCGGTCGAAGTGGACCTGGCGGGAAGAACAGTGATGCCGGGCTTCGTCGACCCGCATAATCACGTGTACAACGCGGTCTTCCGAGGTGCCAACGCCGGCGAAGTGGGCACGACCTATGCCGAGGCACAGGAACGCCTGATCGCGGCGGGCACCACCACCATGGGCAACGGCAACGTGTGGCCCGACGCCCTGAGCGACTTCCTGACCTTCGTGGAGGCCGGGGAGCTCCGCGTCAGGACCAGCGTCTATCTGGGGTACAACAGCTTCTGCGGCGAACCGTGGCCCGAGGGGTGGTATCTGAGCCATCCGCCGGTGACGGATCCCGAGGCGATGTTTCGCGTGCCCGGTATCAAGTTCTTCGGCGACGGCGGGGCCTGTAACCGGGGAGCGTTCACGTTCTTTGCCGATGGCGGCGACCTGTACTTCTCCGCGCAGGAGCTGGCGGCGGCCGTCGTCGAGATCCAACAGCTCGGCTACCAGGCGCTCGTCCACGCCCTGGGTGACATCGCGGCCGACACCGTCCTGGCCGCTCTGGAGACGGCTCTCGCTGGGGCTCCGAACAGCTATCGCCATCGCATGGACCACAACCGCTACCTACGCGTGCCGCAGATGTCACGCTATACCGAGGTGGGCGTCGTTCCCGTCGTGTTCGGGAGCCCGTTCACGTGCCAGATCGAGGATGGGCTCGACTGGAGCTTCCTCACCGACGACAGGTTCGTGAACCTCCGCCCCCGCCTCGATCCCTGGCGGGCGCTCATCGACGCCAACCCGGGCCTGCGCGTCGCCTGGAAGAGTGACGCGCCCGGCAACTGGCCCCTCGAGCCCATCACCCACCTGTGGTCCCTGGTCACCCGCGACGAGGTGAGGGCCGACGGCAGCGTGTGCGAGGCGCCCGACTGGCTCGAGGCCGGCGCCGTCACCGTCGAGGAGGCGCTGGAGATGATGACGATCAACGCCGCTTACGCCCTCCTCATGGACGAGGCCGTAGGCAGCCTGGCGCCCGGCAAGTTCGCCGACCTCATCGTGCTATCGGCCAACCCCCTGTCCGCCGCCCCGTCGGCCCTCCGGCACATCGAGGTCCGCATGACGATGATCGGCGGGCATGTCGAGTTCTGCGAGGAAGGGTACGAGCCGCTGTGTCCGGGCCGGTGAGGCGCGTGGCCCCGCCTCCTCCTACCGGCCCGCGACCATCGAGTCCGGCATGCGTACGGCCACGACCCGGGCCTTGGCCGTGATAACAGAGTTGGCGGACAGCGTTTCCTCCACCACCACCTTGCGGTCGTTGATCTCCACGACCCGGCCACGGACCTCCAGCTCCGGTCCGAGAGGCGTCGGCTTGAGGAAGTCCACGTGGAGGGCCGCCGTGACGAAGCGCGGCGCCTCGCCGACTCCGATCTCGCGTCCCTCCCTCCGCATGGCGGCCGCGGCGCCGGTGCCCGTTCCGTGGCAGTCCAGCAGCGAGGCGATGAGTCCGCCGTAGACGTAGCCGGGGATGGCGGTGTGGTAGGGGCGTGGCGTATAACGGGACACGGTCTCGTCGCCCTCCCACACGGTCTTGAGTTGGAGGCCGGCCTCGTTCAGATGGCCGCATCCGTAACAGTGGGCCGCGTCCTCCGGGTAGAAGTCCTGCACGGCCTTGGACGTTTCGGTCATGGGATCCGCTCCAACAGGATGTCACCTTCGGGTGCCATTTGAAGGTACCGAGCCCGCCCGCCCTGATCGAGAGGAGACCGGCCTTGGCCGACTTCGCCGCACGCGTCCTGAACATCAAGCGGGCGGAACTGCCCCTGGCCCTGCTGTCCGCTTTGTTCTTCTTCTGCGTCCTGTGCGGCTACTACTTCCTTCGGCCCGTGCGGGACGCCATGGGCGTCTCCCGGGGGATGGACGAGCTCCGCTGGCTCTTCGTTGTGACGTCCATCACGTCGTTGGTCCTGGTCCTGGCGTTCGGAGGCGTCGTGGCCCGCACGGACCGCCGGCGGTTCATCCCCATCGCCTACCTCTTCGTCATCGCGTGCCTGGTTCTCTTCTCCGCCCTCCTGATCGTCGATGGCATGAGCGGGGGTGGGCTCGTGGGGACCGACGCGGAGACGGCGGTGTCCCGCGGCGTGGGATACCTCTTCTTCGTGTGGCTGAGCGCGATCAACCTGTTCGTGACCAGCGTGTTCTGGGCGTTCATGGTGGACATCTTCGACGTGGACCAGGGCAAGCGGATGTTTGCCTTCATCGCCATCGGGGGCACGCTCGGTGCTCTCCTCGGTGGCTGGGCCACCAACGCCGTGAGCGGCGTGACCGAGTCGGTGTACCTGCCGGCGGCACTCATGCTGACGGGGGCGGCGCTGTTCGGCGGGGCGATTCTCGTGATGCGGGCTCTGGACCGGCGGGCGGTGGCTTCCGACCATTCGCGTCTGACCGCGGCCAGCGGGCAGAAGGACCCGGTCACCGGTGAGTCGATGCAGCGCATCGGCGGGACGTTCTGGGAGGGGGCCCAGGCGGTGGCCACGTCCCCCTACCTCCTCGGGATCGGTGCCTGGATCGTGCTCATGGCCGTCGCCAACACGCTGATCTACTTCACCCAAGCCAACGTCATCCTGTCCAACACCGACACGTTCAGCCAGCGGGTGGGCGGGTTCGCGCAGTTCGACATGCTGGCGCAGATCTTCACCCTGCTGACTCAGATCTTCGTCACAACGCACCTCATCCGCCGCATCGGCGTGGGCTGGACCCTGGCCATCCTCCCCCTGGTGACGATGGCCGGCTTCGCCGTGCTGTCCGTGTGGACGGTCTACGGTGTCATGGCCGTGTTCCAGGCCGTGCATCGCGCCACCCGTTACGCGATCTCGCGGCCGGCGCGGGAGACCCTCTTCAGCGTCGTGTCGCCCTCGGAGAAGTACAAGGCCAAGCCCGTCGTGGACGTGTTCCTCTACCGCGGCGGCGACGTGGCGGGCGTGGGTGCCGACGGGGCGCTGGCGGCGCTGGGCCTGGCCGTGGGCGGCGTCGCCGCCGCCACCGCTCCGCTTGCCGGCCTCTGGGTAGTGCTCTCGGTGGCTCTGGGACGGGCGCAGATGCGGAAGGTGGCGGGAGCGGCCTCCCCCAACGGGGAAGTCGTTACCGGTAGCGGTGCTCCTTGAACCAATTCCAGGCATCCCTGATGGCCGGCTCGGCTCCCCGGTTGGTGTAGCCCAGCTCTGCCTCCGCCTTGCGGCTTGAGAAGTGGTGGGGCAGGCAGGCGAGCTGGGCGGACGCCGAGTTCAGGTCCGGCTCGTGGTTGAGGAACAGCGTGCGCGCATCGCCGAGGAGGCCCCCCAGCCGGACGGCCCACGCCGGGGCGGTGAGCAGAACGTCCTTAGCTTGGGTGACCTCCGCCATGAGCTGGAAGGCCGCGCGGTAGCTGAGCGCTTCGCCCCCCAGGATGTAGCGCTCACCCGTACGCCCTTTCTCGGCGGCCGCCGCGATGCCCCGCGCCACGTCCACGGCGTGACAGAAGTCGTTGCCGCCCGGGGGCGCGATGCGTCCCCGGCCTCGCGCTACTTCCAGCAGCAGGCGACCCGACGACGGCTTCCAGTCCCAGGGTCCGAGGCAGAACCCGGGGTTGACGATCACGGCGTCCAGGCCCCGGTCCACCTCCCGAAGGACGGCCTCCTCGGCGCCGCGTTTGCTCGCGACGTAGGGTGCCACGATCCGCGAATCGGGAGGGGAGGACTCGTCGGCGGGCCGGGCCTGCGTACCGAATCCCAGGGTGTCCACGGAGGAGACGTGGATCATGCGGATGCCCAGGTCCCGGCACGCCCTGGCCACGGTGGCCGTGCCTGTCGCGTTGACGGACCAGAAGCCGCCCGGGCGGGTTCGACCGATGCCCACCAGACCGGCGCAGTGGAAGACGTGGTCCACCCCACGCAGAGCGTCCGCCACCGCGTCGGAGTCCCGAACGTCCCCCGGTACCGCATCGACGTGGAGGCCCCTGAGCGGGCTCCGGTCGCTTTCGCTCCGCACCAGGACCCGGACGGGCTCCTCGGCGCGCGAGAGGATGCGGGCCAGGTTGTTGCCGAGGAGCCCGGTGCCCCCAGTGACGAGGTTGAGGGCCATGGGCTCAGATCATGCCGAGGCGGCGGCCCACACGCTGGAACGCTTCGAGGATCCTATCCAGGTCCTCGTTCGTGTGCTCCGCGGTGAGAGACAGCCGGAGCCGGATCCCGTCGGGGGGCACGGCAGGAGGGACCACCGCCTGCGTGAAGATGCCCGCCCGGTAGAGCCCTTTCCACAGGCGGCCCAACTTCAGGACCCCCACGCCGCCCGCGAGAACGGGAATCACCGGGGTCGAGCTGTCCCCGAGGTCGTAGCCCAGCCCCCGGAGACCGTCGGCCAGACGGTGCGTGAGCGTCCACAGCCGCTCCCGCCGGTCGGGCTCCCGTTCCATGACGTCGAGCGCCGCCAGCGTCGTGGCCAGCGCCGATGGGGGCACGGAGGCGGTGAAGATGAAGGACCGAGCGCGGTGGCGGATGTCCCAGCAGTCGTCGGCCGACCCCGCCACCACGCCCCCGATGGAAGCGAGGGACTTCGAGAAGGTGGCCACGAGCAGCGACACGCGGTCCTGGACGTCGAAGTGGTGGGCGGTTCCGGCGCCGCCGGGGCCCATGACGCCCAGGCCGTGGGCGTCGTCCACCATCAGCTCAGCCCCGTGCTCCTCCGCCGTCGCCAGGAGTCCGGGAAGGTCAGCCACGGAGCCGTCCATGGAGAAGACGCCGTCGGTGACGATGAGGCGGCGACCGGAGCCGCCATCGTTGCCGTCGCCATCGCTGCCTCCGGCCTCCAGAAGCCCCAGAGCGCGGCCCAGGGCGGCGGGGTCGTTGTGCCCGTACCGGTGGGAGCGCGCGAGGCTCAGACGCGCGGCGTCCACCAGGGACGCGTGGTTCAGTCGATCCATGAACAGGTGGTCCCCCCGCCCGACGACGGCCGACAGGGTGGCCAGGTTGGTCAGATAGCCGGCCGAGCAGACCACCGCGTCCTCCGTTCCCAGGAACGCCGCCAGGCGCCCCTCCAGCTCGTCGTGGAGGTCGAAGGTCCCGTTCAGGAGACGACTGCCCGTCGAACCGGAGCCGTATCGGTGCAGGGCCTCCGTGGCCGCCTCCAGGAGCCGCGGGTGATGGGTCAGACCCAGGTAGTTGTTGGAGCCCAGGACGAGACGCCACTTGCCTCCGATCTTGACCTCCCTGGCGGTGGCGGCCTCCACGGGACGGAAGAAGGGTTAGAAGCCGCCGGCCTTGGCCATGAAGATCCTGGCGCGGTCCGCGGTCCGGCTCCGCGACCGGTCCCGTCCCTTGCGGGGGTCGGTCAGGCTCTCCAGGAGACTCCATCGGTTCATGCCGTCACGTCGCCTTCGTAGATGCGCCAACGCTTGATCGCGTCCCGGCCCATGGCGGTCATGGCCCGGTGGAGCCCGCCTCCAGCGAGCAGCCACGAAGCCTCGCATCCGTCGAGGCCCCGTTCCTTCAGCCGAAGATGGGCTTCATGAAGCAGGAGGGGGAGTAGGGAGGAACCACGATACGTCGGCCGGACGCCGAGGAGGATGGCGCGGACCGCCGTGATGCGCTGGCGTCTCCGGAGCATTCTCAGGGCGGCGCCGGGAAGCCGGCGGCGACCGGGCTCCCCGCCCAGCACCTGGTTGTAGTCCGGCAGGAGAAGGAGAAAACCCACGGGCTCGTTGCCGTCCACGGCGATGAAGGCCAGGTACCCGGGCACGAACAGGGGCGCCACCAGCGCCATGTGCACCATTTCGGCTCTGGACAGAGGCACGAAGCCCCATGTGTCCGCCCAGGCTTCGTTGTAGAGGGCCAGGAGCGTGGAGGTGAAGCGCGGCAGAGAGAATGGCGTTGCGCCCACGAAGCGGACGCCCCGGTCACGCGCGCGTTGGGCGATGCGCCGAAAGCGCTCCGGCAGCTCCGTGAGGCGGTGGTCCGCCGGCACCTCCGTGGCCACCAGATCCTGGACGCCGCACAGGCCTCCCGACTCCAGCAGCTCGCCGTACCAGGGAGGATTCCACGGCGTGAAGAACTGGTTGGGCAGGTCGTGCCCCTCCACCAGACACCCGCACTCGTAGTTCTGTGAGGGGCTCACCGGTCCGCGCATCCGGGTGAGACCGCGCTCGGCGAGCCATGCCCGCGCCGCGCCGAGAAGCGCCACCGCCACGGCGTCGTCGCGGATCGTCTCGAAGAAGCCGAAGAAGCCCGTACGGTCCCCGTGGACCCGGTTGTGGGCCCGGTTGTGGATGGCGGCGATCCGTCCCACCACCCGGCCTCCTCGCATCGCCAGGAAGAGCGCCCGGTCCGCCTCCCGGTAGAAGGGATGCCTCGGGCTCAGAACGTCCCGCTCCAGCACCGGGAGAGGAGGAATCCAACAGGGGTACGCCGCGTCGCCGTGGATCTCGTCCCGGGCCCGGACGAAGCGCCGGACGCCGGAACCGCCACGAACGGGAACGAGGGTCAGGTCGATGGTGGGCCAGGCTCGCATGGACGTGAGACCGAACTGGGGCCAGAATAGGCTCGCCCCCGACCGGGGGAAAGCGACTCGAGCCCGGGGGAGGCCCCCCGGCAGTCAGGCGGACGGGCCGTTGAAGAGCAAGCACGGGAAAGCGCCCGAGGAAGCTCCACGCGATCGGGGGCCCGCGACGCCTATGGCGCTGCGGGTCGTCGTCGTCTACCTGGGTGTGGCGCTGGTTCCCCTGGCGATGGGGATTGTCGGCGGGAGCGCTCCGTTCGGTTTGCTCGTGGCGCACGTCGTGGTGACGGCCGCGGTCGTGGCCTGGGCCCGGGGATGGCAGGCCGGCACCGGGCCGGGCCAGGCCCTCGCCGCCTGGGTGCCCCTCCTCCTCCTTCCCCTCCTGTACGCCGAGCTGCCGGCCCTGATGGCCGGCCTCCACGGGGACCCCGTGACGTACGGCGATGCGATCATCGCGTCCGTGGAGTTGGCGCTTTTCGGCGCCGAGCCCGCCTACGCGTGGGCCGGAGCGTGGCCCTGGCGGTGGCTGAGCGAGCCGCTGCACCTGTGCTACCTCCTCTTCTACCCCCTCATCTACGTGCCGCCCCTGATGCTGTGGCTGGGGAAGATGGGGCCCGGTGGCCGGGATGAGCGGCGCGCCGCTTTCGGGGAGGTCGTCCTGGCGCTGACGCTCGCGTGGGCCGCCTGCTACGCCGTGATGATCGTCTTTCCCGTCCAGGGACCCCGGTACCTGGGAGTGCCCGAGGGGGTGCCCGAAGGCCCCGTGAGAGGCCTGGTCCTGGCCATCCTGGAGTCCGGCTCGTCCCGGGGCGCGGCCTTCCCATCGTCTCACGTGGCCATCTCCGTCGCCCAGGTGGTGGCTACCTTCCGGTGGCAGCGCCGCCTGGCGTGGATCCTCGCCTTCGTGACCGTCGGCCTCACCGCCGGTGCCGTCTACGGTGGCTTCCACTATGCCGTGGACGCCGTGGCCGGCGCGGTGGTGGGCGCGGGCTGTGCCGCGCTGGTCCGACTGTGGGGTGACCGGAAGACTCCCGCGGAAGGTCGTATCGCCGCGGGTCCCGAGCCGGCTCCTGGAATGGAGTCCCGGTGATCTCGACCGCGCCACCCGCGCCCCGCCGCCGGGGTTTACTTCAAGCTCGACGCAACCCTAACTTCCCGTACTTTCTTCCCCTACTTTGACCCCACCGGAAGATCCCGCGCGCTCCGGCCACCGCCGCCAGGCGCTGGCCCTCGTTCTGCTGAAGAGGTAACGACAGTGTCCGTGAACAACGACTCCAGCTTCGACCTGGTCATCCTGGGCAGCGGCCCGGGTGGGTACGTGGCCGCGATCCGGGCGGCGCAGCTCGGCATGCGCGTGGCGTGCGTCGAGGCCGACCGGCTGGGCGGCGTCTGCCTCAACATCGGCTGCATCCCCACCAAGGCCCTCCTGACCAGCGCCTTCCTGGCCAACGAGATGCGGGAGGGCCGGCAGCACGGCATCCTCGCGGAGGGCCTGAGCTTCGACCTGGGCCCGGCCCAGGAGCGGAGCGAGAAGGTGGCGGCCCAGCTCAGCCGCGGCGTGCAGATGCTCTTCAAGAAGAACAAAGTCACTCATGTCCAGGGCTACGGACGGCTGGCCGGGGGCGGTAAGGTCGAGGTGGACACCGGCGACGGGAGGCAGGAGCTGTCCGCCTCCCACATCATCCTGGCCACGGGCTCCCGGCCTCGGGACCTGCCCTTCCTGAAGATCGACGAGGGACGGGTGTGGTCGTCGACGGGAGCGCTCGCGCAGAAGAAGGCCCCGGAGAGCCTCTTCATCGTGGGCGCAGGCGCGATCGGCATGGAATTCGCGGACGTCTACAACGCCTTCGGCACCAAAGTGACCGTGGTGGAGGCGTTGGAACGGATCCTCCCCCTGGAGGACGCCGACGTGAGCCAATTCATGGTGCGGGCCTTCAAGAAGCGGGGCATCGACGTCTTCGATTCGGCCAAGCTCGTGTCCGCCGACGTGGGCGATGGCGGCGTGGCCGTGTCCTTCGAGGACAGGAAGGGCGAGAGCCACACGATGGAGGTGGACAACGTCCTCCTGGCCGTGGGGCGGGCGCCCAACACGGAGGACCTTGGCCTCGAAGCCGCCGGCGTTGAGACGGACGAAAGGGGCTTCATCAAGGTGGACGAGCACCTGCGCACCAACGTCGACGGCATCTTTGGAGTCGGCGACTGCGCCGGCCGCCAACTCCTGGCCCACAAGGCCAGCCACGAGGGCATCGTGTGCGTCGAGCACATCGCCGGGGAAGGTCACGGAACCGTGGACTACGGCAATGTCCCCAACTGCACGTATTGCCATCCCGAAGTGGCTTCCGTGGGTCTCACGGAAGCCCAGGCCCGGGAAGGGGGGTTCGACATCGAGGTGGGCAAGTTTCCCTGGGTGGGGATTGGACGCGCCGTGGCGGCGGGCCACACGGACGGGTTCATCAAGGTCATTCGCGACAAACGCTATTCCGAGATCCTGGGGGCGCACATCGTGGGGCCTCACGCCACGGAGCTCATCGCCGAGTTCGTGATCGGCCGCCATCTCGAGTCCACCGTCGAGGAAATGGAGCGGGCGATCCACCCGCATCCGACCCTCTCCGAGGGAGTGTCCGAAGCGGCGCTGGCGGCTCTGGGTCGTCCGATTCACATCTGACCGTGGCAGCCTCCGGAACGTCCGACACACCCGCCGCCAGGACCTGGTCCGGCGACCACGAACGGGCGCTGCGCCTGTGGATCGCCCTTGCCCGCTGCTATGCCACGTTCTCCCGGGCGGTGGGGGCGAAGATCTGCGAGTACGACCTCACGGCGCCCCAGTTCGGGGTGCTGGAGGCCCTTCATCACCTGGGACCGCTTTCGCTCGGGGAGCTGGCCGGAAAGCTCCTGGTCACGGGAGGCAACGTGACGTACGTCATGGACCGGCTGGAGGAGCGGGGGCTCGTCGTCCGGGAACGCTCACCGGAGGATCGGCGCGTGGTGGAGGCGAAGCTCACCGACGCGGGGAGAGAGCTCATCACCGAGGTGTTTCCCGGCCACACCGACTTCATCAAGGATCTGGTCGGACATCTGGAGCCCACGGACCAGGAGGAGTTGCGGCGTCTCCTCAAGGTCCTGGGGCGCGGGGCGGCGGAGAAGTCCGGGTCCTAGGCTGACACGGGACTTCGGAATCGAGCCACTAGGGCCCGCCAACGGCGGAGGCCGGACCTTCGAGAGCCGCCAGGTCGGGCTCCAGACCCAGGATCGCCAGCACGCGGACCAGCGCCTCTCCCACCTTGTTGTTGGGCGTGGAGGCGCCGGCGGTGATGCCCAGGGAGAACGGGCCGGACGGAAGCCAGCGGTCCTCCTGGACCTCCGCAGCGTGCGCGTCCAGCTCGGGCTTGTGGCTCAGGACGCCCGTTTCCACGTCGATCTTGGTGGCGTTGTCGATGTGGTAGGTCGTGGTGTGCCCGCGGCACAGATGCGCCAGGTGGTTGGTGTTGGACGAGTTGTAGCCGCCCACCACGATCATGAGGTCTGGGGGATCCTTCATCATCTCCGCCACCGCGTCCTGCCTCTCCTGGGTGGCCGAACAGAGGGTGTCGAAGGCCCGGAAGTTCGCGGCGGCGTACGCCTCGCCGTGGCGCTCGGCCATGGCGACGCGCAGGCGCGCTCCGATCATGAGGGATTCCCCCGCCAGCATGGTGGTCTGGTTGGCCATGCCCACTTTGAGGAGGTCCGTGTCCGGGTCGAAGTCCGGGGACGCCTTGCCCAGGAAGTGCGTCTGGAAGGCCTCCCGGGACGGGGCGCCGGGCCGCTCCAGGACGTAGTCGCACAGGATCTCGACCTCGTCCATGTCCCGGACGATCACGTACTTGCCCTGGGCGTACTTGTGCACCTGCGAGGCTGTGGCCCTGGACTCTTCGTGCTTGTGTTTGCCGTGGATGACCGCGGTGAAGCCGTCCCTGGCATACTGCTCGACGCGCTTCCACACCACGAGAACGGAGCCGCAGGTCGTGTCCACCAGGACGCAGCCGATACCCTTGAGGGTCTCGAAGTCCTCCAGCGTGACGCCGAACGCCGGCAGGATGACCACATCCTCCGGCGTGACGTGCCCGAAGTCGAAGGCTCCGGCCGTGTCCGGGTAGATGAACTCGATCCCCAGCTCCCGCATGCGCTGGTTCACGTGGGGGTTGTGGATGATCTCCCCTACCAGGAAGGTCCTGCGGTCCGGGAACTTGCGAACCGTCTCGTACGCGTAGTCGATGGCCCGGTCCACGCCGTAGCAGAAACCGAACTCCTGGGCCAAGCGCACGGTCACGTGCCCGAAGGTCTCCGTGTAGCCCCGGGAACGGATGCGCTCCACGAGCGCCGAGTGGTATTCGGCGTCGATGATGGGCCTGACCTCGGACTTGAGGCCGAAGCCCTTGCGGAAGTAGGTCTGTTCCATGACGGGGGGGTGCAACACCCTGACGGTGCCCGAGTTCCGGGTCGCGCGCCGCTGAACCGGGGACCGCGGCCGCGCCGTATGGGTACCCAGTGCAGGTCCTCGCCTTCCGGAATCCAATGCTCGGACGCCTCGCCCTTCTCTTCGTCGTCATTCCCCTGATCGAACTGGCGATCCTCATCCAGCTCGGTCAGGTGGTGGGCTTCCTGCCCACCTTCAGCCTGGTGATCCTCACCGGCGTCGTCGGAGCGATCCTGGCCCGGGCCGAGGGGTTCCGGACCTTCCTCGCCTTCCAGCGCGAGGTGGCGCGGGGGCGCCTCCCGGGCCAGCCTCTCCAGGACGCCCTCGCGGTGCTCGTGGGGGGCGCCTTCCTCCTGACGCCGGGCATCCTCACGGACGTGGCGGGCTTCGCCCTGCTGCTGCCTCCCTCACGGCGATGGATCCAGCGGCGAGTGCGTGGTTGGGTGCTGCGACAGGTCAACGCGGGCCAGTTGAACGTCCATCTGTGGACGCCGGGGCGGCCCGGTCAGGATCCGTCCCAGAAGCCCATGGCCGAGTTGGATCCCCGCAACGAGATTCGGCCTGGGGAAGAGGACGCGTGACGATGCCTCCTCCCCGATCCGCGCGCCCTCCCGGTCCATCGGGCGAGGCGCCTCCCGACACACAGCGAAAAGACTGGAAGAGATCATGGTTCGTTCCTTCCTCGAGCGGCTGCTGGACGCTCCCGGGCCGTCCGGCTTCGAGGTGCGCCCCGCCCGTGTCTGGCGGCAGGAGGCCGAGACCTTCGCCGACCGCGTGTGGGTCGACGTCAACGGCAACTCCGCCGCCGCCGTCAACCCTGACGCCCGACCCCGCGCCATGCTCGCTGGACACATCGACGAGATCGGCCTTCAGGTGGTCCACGTGGACGAGGATGGCTTCCTCTACGTCGACGAGATCGGCGGGTGGGACGCTCAGGTGCTGGTGGGCCAGCGGGTCCGCATCCTCACCCGGGAGGGAGACCTGCCGGGCGTGGTGGGAAAGAAGGCCATCCACCTGATCAAGCCCGACGAGCGGGACAAGGCATCCAAGACCAAGGACCTGTGGGTGGACGTGGGGGCCAGCAACCGGGACGAGGTCAAGGAGATGGGCGTGCGGGTTGGGGATCCCATGGTACTGGCGGTGGAGGTGGTGCGCCTGGCGGGCGACCGCCTGGCCAGCCGAGCCATCGACAACCGGATAGGGGCCTTCGTGGTGCTGGAGGCGGTGCGGCTCCTGTGCGCGGACCGGCCGAGCGCTGGCGCGGTGGCCGTGGCCACGTGCCAGGAGGAGATCGGCCACCAGGGGGGTGGGGCCCGACCCAGCGCGTTCGCCCTGGAGCCCGACGTGGCGTTGGTGGTGGACGTGACGTTCAGCACGGACGTCCCCGACGTGCCCAAGAAGGAGCTGGGAGAGCACAAGATCGGAGGCGGGCCCGTGCTGTCCCGAGGCTCCGCCGCCCACCCCGTCGTCTTCGAGCGGCTCGTCGAGGTGGCGGAGGCCGAAGGCATCCCCTACTCCATCCAGGCCTCCCCCCGGTCCACGCGCACCGACGCCGATGGCATCCACCTGGTTCGTGCCGGCATCCCGACGGGGCTGGTGTCGGTGCCGAACCGGTACATGCACTCACCCAACGAGATCGTGAGCCTTTCGGACCTCGACAACACGGCCAGGCTCCTGGCCGCGTTCATCCGGACGCTCGATGGCGATACGGACTTCACTCCACGCTGATGCCCCCGGGGGGGCCGGCGTTGACGCGGGGGCCCGCCTCGTCTAGCGTTTCAGGTCTACCCCGCAGCATCCCGCGCGCCGGTCGTCGCCGGCGGCGAATGCACCGGACGGCGCGGGCCCAAACCAAACGGACAGAGGCATGATCGACGCCACGGAAGTCATTCACGACCTGCAGGAGATGCGAGACGAGGGGCATCTCTCCGACGCTCTCATTCGGCGTGCGATCAGATCCATCGCCAAGGCGGACGACCGCTGTAGCTGGGTCGGCGCCTATCTTCTCAAGGCCGAGGAGAACCACATCTGGCTCCACAACTACATCGGCTCGCCCACGGATCACGCGCGGATCCCCGTGGGGGAGGGCGTGTCCGGCGCCGCGATGAGCGAGAAGGCGAACCGCAACGTCCCGGACGTCAGTAGCGTCGAGGACTCCATGGTGTCGTCGCCCGACGTCAGGAGCTCGCTCGTGGTCCTCATCCGAGCCGGTGATGAGATCTTCGGGGAGATCGCCATGGAAAGCGAGGCGAAGGGCGCCTTCAGCGACGAGGACGAGGCGGCCGTCCAGACCATCAGCGACAAACTGGCCGAGCAGCTCATGGCGGAGCGCCGCTGAAGGCGCATCCAGGGCGCTCCTGCTTCAAGGCCATCCTGGCGGCGAACCCCGGCCCGTTCACGCTGACGGGGACGCAAACGTACCTCGTGGGGACGGACCGGGTGGCCGTGGTCGATCCGGGGCCGCCCCTGGAGGACCACGTGGAAGAGTTGGTCCGGGCCCTGGCTTCCGCCCGCCATGTCACCTTGCTCCCGACCCACGGCCACCCCGACCACGCCGGTGCGGTGGAGTCCCTTCTGGCGGCGCTGGTGAGGGCCCGGGGCGGCCGGACCGGGGTCGAAGCGCGAGGGTGGGGCACGCCTACGGCCGGACCGCTGCGGGAGGGCGACGTGATCCACACGGACGCTGGCGACCTGGTCGCCTTCGTCACACCGGGGCACACCCGGGACCACACGGTCTTCCACTGGCCCGGCCGCAACGCGCTTTTCGCCGGAGACGTGCTCCTCGGGGAGGGAGACACCACCTGGGTGGCCGAGTATCCGGGGTGCGTTGCGGACTACCTCGCCTCTCTGGAGCGCCTGCGCGGCGTGCCTCTGTCCGTGATCTATCCGGCGCACGGGCCGCCCATCGACGATCCCGCCGGGGCGCTGAACCGGTACGAGAGCCATCGGCGCACGCGCATCGCCCGGGTCCGGGAAGCTCTCGAGCGCCGTCCGGGCGCGGCCGCCGGGGAGCTGATGGACCTGGTGTACGGGGACACGGTGCCCCCGGGCATGGAGGGTGCGGCTCTGGAGAGCCTGCGGGCGGTCCTGGAGTACGTGGAAGCGCATCCGGGAGGATGAACCGCCGTGCCCGCGCGAGGGCGAGAAGGCCCTGACCCGCAGTTGGTGCTCCGAGCCGGGCATGGTATCGTTCCGGGGCCATGACCGACACGCTGTCGCCGGACCTCGTCCGCCGGCTCCGGGACGTCGTGGGTGAGGCCGGGCTCATCTCCGACCCGGATCGCCTGCTGTCCTATGAGTCCGACGGCCTCACCACCCACCGGGCCCTTCCCGGGGCCGTGGTCCTCCCGGCGGATACCCGTCAGGCGGCCGCCGTCGTGACGCTGCTGTCCGAGGCCGGCGTGCCCGTGGTGCCCCGGGGTGCGGGTACGGGGCTTTCCGGGGGCGCCGTGGCCGGACAGGGGGGCGTGGTGGTGGGCACCGCTCGCATGACCCGGATCCTCTCTCTTGACGTCGAAAACCGTCTGGCGAGGGTCCAGGCCGGGACCGTGAACGCCGACCTCACGGTCGCGGCGCACCCCCATGGGCTCTACTACGCTCCGGACCCCTCCTCGCAGACCGCGTGCACCCTCGGAGGCAACGTGGCGGAGAACTCCGGCGGCCCGCACTGCCTCAAGTATGGCGTCACGTCCCGCTATGTCACCGGCCTGACCATGGTGCTGGCCGGAGGGGAGGTCGTGGAGCTCGGCGGGGCGGCCCTGGAGCCTTCCACGTACGACCTGGTCGGTGTGGTGGTGGGCTCCGAGGGCTGCTTCGGTCTGGTCACGGAGATCGAGGTGCGCCTCCTCCCGGTGCCGCAGGGCGTGCGGACGTTCATGGCCGTCTTCGAGCAGTTGGACGAGGCGGCGCGCGCGGTGACGTCCATCATCGCCACGGGGCTCCTGCCAGCGGCTCTGGAGATCATGGACCAGGCGTCCATCCGCGCGGTGGAGGCCAGCGTATTCGCCGCGGGCTACCCGGTGGATGCCGGGGCGGTGCTGCTGGTCGAGTTCGACGGCACCGACGCGGGGCTGGACGCGGATGTGGCCCGGGCGGTGGCGTGTTGCGAGGAGGCGGGGGTTCGGGAGATCCGCGGCTCCCGGACCGAAGAGGAGCGGGCGGCCCTGTGGAAGGGCCGGAAGAAAGCCTTCGGCGCCATGGGCCGACTGGCCCCCGACCTGGTGGTCCAGGACGCCACGGTGCCCAGGACCAAGCTCCCCGAGGTGCTTCGCCGGGTGGGGGAGATCGCCGCGTCGCACGGCCTGCACGTGGCCAACGTGTTTCACGCGGGAGACGGAAACCTGCATCCCAAGCTCCTCTTCGACCGGCAGAAGCCCGACGAGGTCGAGCGCGTGAAACGTGCCTCCCGGGAGATCATGGAGGCCTGCGTCGCCGTGGGCGGTACGATCACCGGGGAGCACGGCGTGGGCGTCGACAAGCGCGAGTACATGGACCTCGTCCATTCGCCCGCGGATCTGGCCGCCATGGCCGCGGTGAAGGCGGTCTTCGATCCCCGGGGGTTGGTCAATCCCGGGAAGGTCATCCCTGAATGGGTAGTGGCGGACCCCGGGGTGGGAGCGCGGGGCGGCGCGGAGGCGGGTCCGTCGTGAGCCGCGACGCGCGGGCTTGCGAGGAGCGCGTCGCCGCCATCCTGGGCCGCGACCAGGTCGCGTCAGGAGAAGCCGTGGAGGGGTGGCGCGTGGGTGGCGGGGCGCCCGCCGCGGTGGCTTTTCCCCGGACGGTGGAGGAGGTGAAGGAGGTCATGACGGCGGCCGCCGCGGAGGGGTGGGCCGTGGTGCCGTCGGGTCGGGGACTCTCCCTCGCGGGTGGCGAGGCGTGCGAGCGGTTGGACGTGGTGCTCAGCACCAGCCGCATGGACGGCACGGTCGACTATGAGCCTGCCGACCTGACCCTGTCCGTGGAGGCGGGCGCGAGCCTGGAGGCCGTGGCGAACCTCACGGCCGGCGAGGGGCAGTGGTTGCCCATGGAGCCCCCCGGGAGCTCATCCGCCACGCTGGGTGGCGCGTTCGCGTACGCGTTCGGGGGCCCTCTGGGCACGAGCTTCGGGCGACCGCGTGACCTCATCCTGGGGCTGACGTGCGTGACCGGGGACGCGCGGATCCTGCGCCTGGGAGGGCGCGTGGTCAAGAACGTCGCCGGCTTCGACCTGCTCAAGCTCCTGGTGGGGAGCCAGGGGACGCTGGGCGTGATCACCGAGGTGACGGTGCGCCTGTACCCGATCCCGGCTACGGAGACCTTCCTGGTCGCCAGGAGTGACGAGGCGACCGACCTGGTTCCGGCCGCCCGGGCGGTGGCCACCGCGCCCCTCCTGCCGGCCAGCGTCGAGCTCGGGGGGAGGCCGGGCCGGGGCGCGGCGGCCCTGGTGGTCCGCCTGCGGGGCAGCCCCGAGGCGGTGGCGGCGGACGCTCACGCGCTGCGAGCGGTCGCGCCGGGGCTGACCCGGGTGGAC
>DASWKP010000336.1:0-3585 GCA_036396575.1 Longimicrobiales bacterium
AGCCAGCGGGGCTTCCGGAGAACGCCTTCCACTCGCCAACGAACGCCAGGGTGGTGAAGGGCCGATAGAGCCCCGCGCCCTCCATCGCCTCCGGCCACCAGCTCCCCGCCACCGCCCCCTCCCAGTCGCCGGTCGTGACCACGGGGTTCTGCTCGATGATGCCTTCGTCGTCGTACGCGAACCCGTTGCCCACGGAGTTGGCGTACGCCGCCACCGCCACGAAGGCGACGAGCACTCCGCCTCGAAACGCCGATAGCGTCGCTACCGGTCCAGCTCGTTCGGAACCCGTTGGATACTTCCTGTCTGGTTCCATGGGCGGCTGAGGGATCGGGGAGGTCGCGAGCGGCCGGCCGGGGCGTCACCCACGGGGGGGAACGTCCGTCCGCACTCAGGCCGCCCGCATCTTAGGGACTTCCCCGCCTCCTCGCTCGTGTCGATCCGCGTCTCCACCGCGGCCGGCAACCCGTCCGTCACGGCTCGGGAGGGCCCCCATCCGCGCAGGAACACCCCTTGTCGAAGACCACACGCCATACGCTGTCGGCTTCGAGGCGCCACACCGAGTTGAACGTCGCGACCCGGTTGCCGTCCGCATCCAGGACCGGCCCGCTGCTGTGCGCCAGCGTGCCGGAGGGCAGGACCTCGACCTGCTCGGGCTCCCACGAGAAGGGGGCCTGCGCTCCGTCGAAGAAGGGACGCCATCCCTCCGCCACCTCGTCGCGCCCCCGCAACGTCCGCTGGCCGTAGAACACGGCCTCCGCGGACAGAAACGTCACGAACGCCGCGTGATCCCGGTCCGCCATGCTGCGGGCGAAGGCCCGCTCGCGGGCCGCGACGGTCTCCTGGAGGGCCGTCGGAGCTTCCTGGGCCAGCGCTGAGGGCGGGCAGGAGCACAGCAGGGCGAGGGCGGCCGCGGTCACGCGCGCGGCCGGGAGGAGTCGTGTCACTGGAGCCTCCGGCAGGGGGTTCGGGGCAGAGTAGTTCATGTACGACCGCGGCGGGGCCCGCTTTCGGATGAGTGCCGCGCCCCATTCCGCCCGGTCCGCCTATTCCGCCCGCAGGGCCTCCACCGGATCCACCCGCGCCGCTCTGGCCGCAGGCAGAAGCGCCGCCACCAGGGCGACGGCCCCCAGCGACAGGACGACCGCCCCGTACAGGAAGGGCCTGGCGGGCTCGAGGCCCACGACGAGGCCGGCAGCCAACCGGGCCGAGACCATGGCCCCGGCGATGCCCAGAACCGTTCCGGTCCCCCACAGGACCAGGGCCTCGCGCACGACCATCCCCGTCACCGCCGACGGATCGGCGCCCAGGGCCACGCGCGTGCCGATCTCCGCCGTGCGCCGCTCCACCGAGTAGGCCAGGACCCCGTAGATGCCCACCGCCGCCAGGAGGACGGCGGCACCGCCGAACGCCGCCAGGAGCATCAGCCCCAAGCGAGGCGCCGACACGGTCGAGCGGACATGGGCCTCCATCGTCTTCACGTCGAAGACCGGCATGCGCGGCTCCACCTCCCCCACCACGGCCCTGAGCGCCCCCGCGCGGACCAGGGGATCGTCGCCGTCCACGCGCGCCACGAGGACCATGCGTCGGAGCGCCCGCTGGAAGACGGGAAAGTAGACGTGGCCCGAGTTGGGCGCGTGAAGGCCCTGGTCCAGCACGTTGGAAACGACCCCGACGATGGTGGCTGGCACCTGGCTGCTGAGGGCCCCAAGCTCGATGCGGTCCCCCACCGGCGAGCGCCCGGGCCAGAAGCGCTCGGCCACGGTCCGGTCCACCACGGCCACGGGCCCGTCCGGAGCGCCGGGGCCGTCCGCCTCGGTAAAGCCCCGCCCCTCCAGGATCTCCAGGCCGAGCGTGCCGAAATAGTCGGGCGACACGGCCCGCATGTTGGCGCCGGGCTCCATGTTCGCCTGGGCCGGGTCGGGATCGGCGAAGTCGAACGAAGCCGACCACACGGTGCCCGCCAGCGGCAGCCCGTTGACCAGACCCACGCTGGTCACGCCCGGCACCCCGCGCGCCCGTTCCAGGAGGGTCCGGTACAGCTCCACTCGCTCCAACGGATCGTATCCCGTCGCCGGCAGCTCGAGCGTGGCCGTCAGGACATTCTCCGACCGGAAGCCGGGATCCTGGCTCGTGAGCCGGTAGAAGCCCTGCAGGCTCGTGCCCACGGCCACCATGAGGATCAACGCCACGGCGACCTGGGCGACCACCAGGGCGGATCGCACCCGCCGGCCCGAGCGCGTGCCGTGCGCGCGGCCGTGGCCCTCCTTGAGCGACGACTGGGGGTCGGCGTGGAGCGCGCGCATCACCGGACCAAGACCGAACACCAGCGCGGTCGCCCCCGAGGTCGCCAGCGCGAAGGCCAGTACGCCCCGGTCCACGGGCGGTGGCCCGAACGAGGCCAGGCCCGCCACGTCCAGCGTGCCGACCCAACGCACCAACATCATCGCCAGACCGATCCCCACGGCCCCGCCCGCCATCGCCAGGAGGAGCGTCTCGAGCATGACCAGGCGCGTGAGGGGCACGGCGCCGGAGCCCAGCGCCCGTCGCAGGGCGAACTCCCGGGTGCGGGCCTCGGAGCGGGCCAGGAGCACGCTCGTGACGTTGGCGCACGCGATGAGGAGCAGGAGGCCGACCGCGGCCAGGAGCATGAGCAGCGCCGGCCCCGTCGAGCCCAGCATGTGCTCCCGGAGGGGCGCCACGGCGTGATTCTGGCCGAAGCGGGTGGCCCGGCTCGGGGCCCGCTCGGCGAACGTGGCGGACAGGCGCCGGGCGGCTTCGGGGGCCTCGATGCCCGCCGCCAGGTGGCCCACGGCCCCCAGGAACTCCCAGCCCCTGTACTCGTCCGTGAACCAGTCCGGCCCGAGAGCCAGCGCGCGCCACACGTCGGTGCCTTCGGGCACGTCGAAGCCCACGGGCGCCACCCCGATCACGCGGTAGCTCCGGTCGTCGAGCTGGACCGTCTCTTCCAGGACCGACGGATCGGCGCCGAACGCCCGGGTCCACAGGCCGTGGGAGAGCACCACCACGTCGTCCTGCCCGGGCACCTCCTCCCCGTCGGTGAACGTCCTCCCCAGAGCGGGCTCCATGCCGAGAACCCCGAAGAGGCTGGCCGACACCCGAGGTGCCCACAGGCGCTGGGGCTCACCGTCGCCCACGAGGTGGACGCTCTCCGCCACGGACCACACGCCGATGTCCCGCATCACGTCGGGCTGATCCAGGACATCTCGCCAGCTCGGAGGCGCGATGGCGTTCGTCCCATCGAGCTGATTGTCGTAGCCGGTGAAGACGCGCACCAACCGTTCGGCGTCGGGATAGGGGAGGGGCCGCAGGTACGTCGCGTCCACCACGCTGAACATGGCGGTGGCGGCGCCGACCCCCAACGCGATCGTGAGGATGATCACCGCCGAGGTGCCCGTCCGCCTGGTGACGCTCCTGAGCGCGTGCCTGAGGTCCCGACTCCATCCGCCCATGTCACTCCTCCTCGGGTTGCGGCCTCCATTCCGGCCTTGGTTGGTCCACCGATGTGCCAGGACCGCCGCGACCAGCAGAACCGCCTCCGCGACGTACCACAGCTCCGCGCGCAGC
>DASWKP010000337.1:0-6065 GCA_036396575.1 Longimicrobiales bacterium
TCCGCCCGGTGCGCTTCCGGGAGCTGGTGGAGGCTCTCCACGCCGATGGTGCCAGGGTCTTCGTCCAGGTGGGCGGCGGCAGCCTGGTCGGGTTCGTCAACGACATCCTGGTGGGCCGAAGCCACCTGGCCATGCCCGTCCTGGATCCCCGGCTGGGAGGTCTCGCGCAGCTCAGGCGTCTGGCCGCCGCCCTGTGGGTGGAGGGCCTGGACGTGGACGTCGGACGCCTCATCGACCCCGGGGTGGAGCGGAAAGCCAGGCGCACCGGCATGAAGCTGGATCTGAGCACGCCCCTGGCCCGCATGTCGGGACCCCTCGATGTCGGAGAGTCGACGCTCCCCGGGTTGGACGGCGCGCCGGACGACGACCCGGTCGCGGCCGAGTTCCAGGCGACGGCGCGGGCGCTGGAGGAGGCTCGCCGGGACGTGCTCGCCGTGTGGCGACGCCGGCGCCAGGCCGAGCCTCCGCCGCGCCCCCGCACGCGGACCTTCCGGCGCACGCTGTCGATGGAGCTCGATCCGGGCCTGCTTGACCACTCCCTCTTTCCAACGCCGGACGGCTGGCACCGGCCGGAGGACGGCTTTCCGGTGGTCCCGATGACCATGTCCCTGGACATGATGATGCGGGCGGCCCGGGAGTTGGTGCCCGACAGGGTGCCCGTGGCGGTGGAGAAGGTGCGGGCCTTTCGGTGGATGGGCGTGGACGCGCCTCTGGAGCTGGACATCGAGGCCCGCTACGACGGCCGGGACCTCGTGGAAGTGGAACTGGGGCCCTACATCCACGGGCGGGTGCGGCTGGCCGACGACTATCCACCGGCACCCGTGGCCGCGGGCGGACCGTTCCCCGGGGAGGAGGCCATCGAGGAGAGCGCCGAGGAGATGTACGCGCGCCGCCTCATGTTCCACGGGCCGGCGTACAGATCCGTCAAGGAGCTGGTCGCGCTGCACGCGGACGGCGTCCGGGGCAAGTTGGTCTCGCTCCCTGCCCAGGGCGCCCTTCTGGACGGGGCCGGTCAGGTCTTCGGCTACTGGATCAAGGACCAGGCCATGACGGACCGCCTGGCGTTCCCGGTGATGCTCGAGTCGCTCACCGTCTACGGCCCCGAACCGCCGCCGGGCACCGTCATGGACTGCGCCGTCTGGGTCCGCCGCTTCGGCAAGGTCCAGATCCGAGCCGATATCGAGGTCAGCTCCAACGGCAGGGTGTGGGCCTTCTGCGAGGGATGGGAGGATCGGCGCCTGGAGAACGACGAAGACATGTGGCCCGTCATCCAGCATCCCGAGGAGCACGCACTGGCCGAGCCCATTCCGTCCATCCCGGGAGCGGCGTGGCTGCGCCGGCCGATCGAATCCCAGTGGGTGAGGGACTCCTTCGCCCGGCGCTACATGGGACGGGCTGTGCACGAGGCGTACAAGGAGATGGCGGAGGGCCGCCGCAAGATCGACTGGCACGCGGGCCGCATCGCCGCCAAGGACGCGGTCCGTCACCTGTTGTGGGCGCGGGGGGAAGGTCCGATCTTTCCCGTCGAGATCGACGTGACGAACGGGCCGCGTGGGGAACCCCTCGTGGCCTGTCCGTATGTTGCCGACCTGAGGATCTCCATTGCCCACCGGGACGGGACGGCCGTCGCGCTGGTGGGGGAGGGGGTTCCGGTGGGCATCGACCTGGAGCGGATCGAGCCGCGGTCCGCGGGCTTCGACGACCTGGCGTTCACGCCGGAGGAGCAGGCGTTCCTTCCCGAAGGGGATGGCCGGGACGAGTGGCGGACCCGCCTGTGGGCGGCCAAAGAGGCGGTGGCCAAGTGGCGCGGCACCGGTCTGGATGGCGACCCCATGGGGATCCGCATCGAACGGGTCGAGGGAGACCGGATCTACTGTGAGGGCCGTGGGATCGACACGCTTCGCGAGGACGACTGGGTCCTGGCTTGGATAATCGGAGAGGACGAATGACGGAACAGGACACGCTGCAGGTCATCTCGAACATGATTCGAGAGGTGGTGGGTGAGGACTGGAACTTCGACGATCCCATCACCATGGACTCGACGTTCAACGGTGACCTGGAGCTCGAGAGCATCGAATTCGTCGCTTTGGCGGAACGCATGACGGCCCACTACGGCGACGACGTGGACTTCGCCGGATGGTTCTCCAAGCTGAGCTTCGAGGAGATCGTGGAGCTGACCGTGGGTGACGTCGTTCGGTACGTCGACGGGTGCCGCTGATACCGGTCGGTGACCGCCGAGTCCACGTCCAGGAGTTGGGTGAGCACGGACCCCTGGTGGTTCTGATCCACCCTCTGACGTTCAGCCTTGCCGTCTGGTACTTCTCCGTCGCGCCATTCCTGGCGCGCTCCTGCCGCGTCCTCCTTTACGACCTTCGCGGGCACGGACGCTCGGACCCGGCCCCCGACGGCTACGACCTGAAGACGCTGGCCGGCGACCTGCGAGACCTGCTGTGCGTCAAGCTCGGCGCGACCACGCCCGTGGGCATAGCGGGATGGAGCTCCGCCGGGAGCCTGGCTCTTCGCTTCGCCCTGGACCATCCCGACTGGACGAGCGCGGTCGCGGCGGTGGACGCTCCCATGCCTCCGTACCCACTCCGCGAGAGGGTTATGGACGAGGGTCGGGACCCCGAGGAGATCGTGCGGCAGTTCCCTTCGGAGGAAGTTCCCGTGACCCGGGGAGGGCGGCGCCGGGCGCTGAGGACGAACCAGCACGTGCGCTTGCGCAACGAGACCACCTTCGCGCGGGACTTCGAGGCGGAGGGCTCCTTCAATGACGAACTGCCCGGGCTGCAGAAGCCGGCCTTCCTGCTCTACGGCGACCAGTCGCCGTTTCTGGATGTCGGGCAATGCCTCGCGGCCCGGCTCCCGCGGGCGGAGCTCGAGGTCATCCCGGGGAACCACTACATCCCCCTGAGCCGGCGTGAACAGGTGGCGGACTGCCTGGCCGGGTTCTTCGCGTGAGCCTCGTCCAGGTGAGGGGGCACGAGGTCCACGTCCGAGACTTCGGCCGCGGCCCCCACACGGTCGTGTTCGTCCACGGCATGGTCATGGACAACATGGCGAGCTGGTTCTTCACCCTGGCCAACCCCGTGTCGAAGTCGGCCCGGGTCATCCTCTATGACCTGAGAGGACATGGCAGGAGCGAGCGCACCGAGTCCGGCTACACCATTCCAGGACTCATCGCCGACCTGGACGGTCTCCTGGACGCCCTCGAAGTGCGGGAGCGCGTTGTCCTGGTGGGAAACAGTTTCGGGGGCCTCCTGGCCCTGTCCTACGCCATCGCCCACCCGGAGCGGGTCGAGGGTCTGGTGCTGGTGGACGGCAACATGCACGACGACCAGTGGAACGACGAGGTGCGCCAGCGCTTCTCGATCAGCGGAGATGACGTGGAGGCCGCCGTGGCGGAGATCAAGCGCTACTCGTTCCGCTACGCCGGCCTGGACAGCCCCCGGAAACGGAACCAGTTGGGCCGGAGCGCTTGGCGGCTGGTACACCGCACCGACTTCGTAGAGGAGGTGACGTCTTCTCCGGCGTTCACCGCTGAGGAACTCCGCTCCGTGAGCTGTCCGGTGCTCGCCCTCTACGGCGCGGACTCCGAGCTGGCCGAGCGGGCGCGCCGCATGATCGAGCAGCTTCCCGACTGCGAGGCCGTCTGGTTCGAGGGGTACACGCACCTGCTGCTGTGGGAGGCCAGCGAGGAGGTGCGGCGACGGGTGTCGGAGTGGCTGGATGGGCTCGAATCGTCGGTGGACGAGGGCAGGGCAGGGGGTTAGCCTTGTTCGTCGTACGAACGACGTCCCCGTAGCTCAGGTGGATAGAGCGACTGCCTCCTAAGCAGTAGGCCGCTGGTTCGAGTCCAGCCGGGGACATGCTGGAGAGCCTTACCCGCCCCCGCGCGCCCGGTCGGTGATCGCCAGGTCGATCACGGGTAGCGGAGGCAGGTCGGCGCACACCGATGCCTCCTCCTGTCCGACCCGGAAGTCCGCCGTGGAGACGCCGGCCAGATGGCTGTCGATGATGAGGCCGTCCCGGGCGTCCACGTCGCCGTCGCCGTCCACGTCCGCCACGGACAGAAACCGTTGGGTATCCGCGTCGCGCCAGCCGAGGGAATACCAGTACGCCTCGGCGGCGTCGATGAGGCCCAGGATGCCCGAGCGGTTCACGTCTCCCCACAGGACCCACAGCTCCTCGGGGATGAAGTCGAACGTCACGCTGGTGCCGGGGCCCGCCACGATGTTGCGGATGGCGGGCGTGCACGGGCCCCCGGCGTAGGGCAGCGCCCGGGGCCGGGTCCCGCCCGAGAACTCCGTGACGCCTGGCTGGGGGAAGGCATCGCCCGCGTCGCCCCGGTTGACCTTGTGGTCCAGGTCGTTGTTCCCGTCGGCCTCCTCGAGGTCCACTTTCTTGTGGAGCCGGTCCGCGTTGGCGGTGTTGCCCGCGCCAACGACCGTGGGATCGATGTGCCACACGAGCAGGCCCGGCGCGTGCACGTATTCGTCACTGCCGATGGCCTGGCGGTTGGAGAGGAGGAAGTACTCCGGGCTGTTCGGGAGGTCGACGCGGATCACCTCACGGGCGGTCTGTACCGGCTCAAGAACCACGGTCTGGGCAGTGGAGATGGTCGTGACGTCGACCCAGCCCAACGTCTCCTTGGACCAGGCGCCCATGTGGGCCGGTGACGTCTGAACGTTCCAGTTTCCCGACCCCATCAGGCCCCAGTGTCCGATGCCCTCCGAGAGCCCGCTCGTGTCGTAGAGGTCCGGCAGCGCGAGGGCGTGACCCAGTTCGTGGGACATCGTCCCCGAGCCCATGATGGTGGAGCCGTCGCAGTCCAGGCCCGACTGGATGATGTAGTCATGCACCTGGATGAAGCCTCCGTTGGCCGCGGGGTCGTTCGTGCCGTAGGACTGATAGACCCCGTCACCCCCGACCGATGACGTCGCCTTCGCGGCGGCGTAGGTCCAGCGGTGGGGCCAGATTCCCTTGGCGCTTCCCCCGCACGACATGGCGGGGGTGGCGTACAGGAAGGCGGCCACGTCCACGTACCCGTCGTCGTCACCGGAGTTGGGGACGCCGTCGGGTCCGTCGTTGTCGAATTGCCCGAAATCGAAGGACGGATCGGCCTCGTCCAGAGCGTTTCGCAGGAAGTGATGGACCATGCCGAAGCGGTTGTTGGCCCCGCTGCCCTCGTAGTTCTCCGCCGTGGTGGGCAGGCCGGCCCAGGCCGTCACGGCGCCGTCCACGGTGAACAGCCCACCGGACATCTCGGTGTAGAGCTCCGAGATCGATACGATGCCCCCACCGTCGCCGAACAGGCGGGTGTCGTACGTCGCCGGGGCGTACGGGGCCGTGACGTCCGAGTACAGGGCCAGGACCACGGGCACCTGGAGCGTGCCCGTCACCGCGGCCGACGCGGACGCCAGGTCGCTGGCCAGCAACGAGGGTCCCAGAGCCGGAGCGACGGCCCGCCGCCTCTCTAGCACCCCCTCCACCTTCTGGATCCAGGCGCGATCGAACTCGAAGGCGTTTGGATCCGCCGCCAGCGCCTCGCGCACCCAGGCCGGGGGCTGAACCCCCGCGTCGCGGCCCTGGACCAGGACGTCCTGTGCGGACACCCCCGCCGGTGCCAGGAGCGCGACCGCGAGGCAGACCCATCGGACCCTGGACGGCTCGATCATGGCACCTCCTGGCGGATCCGGACCACCGTGGACGGGGCGACCACCTCCCCCGTGAAATCGTCGAAGCTCGACGCCGCGATGACCTCGAAGACCGTCAGCGTCACGGCGGCGTCGGTTCCGGCGGTTCCCCGCGCCCTGAAAGGAATGACGATGAGATCCCCCACGTCAGGGAGACCCGCCGGCCGGGCGATGACCACGCGAACCCAACCCTCGCTCAGGCTTCGCAGCCCGTACCAGGGCAGCGTCGACGTGAAGTTGCTCCAATCGCGAACCGTGAGCTCGTCGGGGTCCCAGGAGATCTCGATGCCGATGGCCCCGGCCGTGCGGCCGCCAGGGCCGACGTGGAAGTCGAGAGGCGCGTTGAACTGGCCGTTGGGCTGGATCGAC
>DASWKP010000338.1:0-17171 GCA_036396575.1 Longimicrobiales bacterium
TTTCGTTGTGTCACCGTGACGGGGTCCGTGTGGGGAACGGGTGGTGGCGTGTACCGGATCGCCCTGGACGACGGGCGGGTGGTGGACGCCTCCCTCCGGGGCCGTCTCAAGCAGCAGCAGCGCACGGGGGATCGCGTGGTCATCGGCGACCGTGTGGCGGTGGACGAAGCCGAGGATGGAGGCTTCACCATCGAGGCCGTGGAGCCCCGCGTTCGCCAGATCGTGCGCAGGAACGCCGGAGGACGGCGGCCCAAGGTGGTGGCCGCCAACGTCGACCGGCTGGTCGCGGTGCTGGCCTGCAGCGAGCCCGAACCCCGCACGGACGTCATCGATCGCCTGCTGGTCATCGCGGAGTCGGACGGGCTGGAGGCCGCGCTGGTGCTCAACAAGGCGGACCTCCCCGGCGCGCCGGACGTGGTGGCGGAGCTCGGCGGACTCTATCGGAGCGTGGGGTACCAGGTCCTCGCGGTCAGCGCCCGGACCGGGGAAGGCATCGCGGGCGTCGAGAGCCTGTTGGCCCGGGGGACGTCCGCTCTCGTGGGGCCCTCCGGCGCGGGCAAGTCCAGTTTGTTGAACGCCATCCAGCCCGACCTGGGTCTTCGCACGGGCGAGCTGTCCAGCAAGCTCAAGCGGGGCCGGCACACCACGGTGAGCTCCCGGATCCTGCCGCTGGCCTGCGGGGGACGGGTGGCGGACACGCCGGGCTTCGGGGACGTGGGGCTGTGGGGGATCGAGCCCGGGGTGCTCCACGAGTGCTTCCCGGAGTTTCGGGCCCACCTGGGACGTTGTCGTTTCCAGGACTGCGCCCACCTGGTGGAGCCCGAGTGCGCAGTCCGGGGCGCGGTGGAGGCGGGAACGATTCCGCCCACGCGGTATGCCTCCTACACGGTGCTCATGGAGGAGGCGGCGGGCCAGCGTTCAGAGGCGTGATGCGCGGCGCCCCCGTGATGGGGTTCACGTCCACTGCCACGGGCCAGCCGTAGACCCGGCTCAGGATGTCGGCCTGGAGCACGTCGCGCGGCTCGCCTTCCGAGACCACCCGCCCCTGGTCCAGGAGGAGCAGCCGGTCAGCGAAGCGCCCGGCCAGGTCGAGGTGGTGGGTGATCACCAGCACCGTCATGCCGCCGTCGGCCGACTGCCGGAGCAACCCGAGGATGGCCATCTCGTGCCGGATGTCGAGGCTGGCGGTCGGCTCGTCCAGGACGAGGGAGCGGGGCTCCTGCGCCAGCGCCCGGGCGATGCGGACCCGCTGCACCTCGCCGCCGGACAGGGACGTCACGGGTCGCTCCCGCAGATGCGCCACGTCGCAACGGTCCAGGGCCCGATCCACCGCCTCCCGGTCCTGAGCCCCCTCCGCCGACAGAGGACCGAGGTGGGGATATCGGCCCATGGCCACCAGCTCCCTCACGCTGAGGGGGAAGGCCATGGCCTCGGATTGGGGCACGGCGCCCACGGCTCGGGCCAGCTCACGGCGGTCCCACCGCTCCACCCGGCGATCCTCGATCCAAACGCCGCCGCTCTCGGGACGCAGGATCCCCATGAGGGTCCGCATGAGCGTGGACTTGCCCGAGCCGTTCGGGCCCAGGATCGCGTAGAGGGCGCCCTCTGGGACGCTCATGGACACGCCGTCCAGCGCGGGGCTCGCGGCGCCCGCATAGCGCACGCGCAGGTCGGTCGCCCGGAAGCTCACCGGGTCAGGCTCCGTCGCAGGAGCACCAGGAAGAGCGGGACCCCCACGAAGGCCGTGACGACGCCGATGGGGATTTCCGCCGGTGCCAGTACCACCCGGGCCAGGAGGTCGGCGAAGGTCAGGAAAGCGGCTCCCGCCAGGAAGGACAGGGGCAGGAGGGCTCGATAGTCGGAACCCACCAGCAGGCGCACGCCGTGGGGAACGATGAGGCCCACGAACCCGATGACGCCGGCGACGGCCACGCCGGCCGCGGTGATGAGGGACGCCACCCCGTACGCCACCAACTTCACCCGCTCGACGTCCGTCCCCAGGTAGCTGGCGGTCTCTTCACCGATGGCCAGGAGATTCAGGGACCGGGCGAGACCCAGGAGCACCAGGGCCGCGGGCACCGTGTAGGCCGCCACCATGGTCACGGCCTGCCAGTCCGCCGCCGCCAGCGAGCCCATCATCCACAGGACGGCACCTCGAACGGTGCGGGCTTCGGACATCGACAGGATGAGGGCGATGACCGCCGAGAAGAACGCGCCCACGACGACCCCGGCAAGAAGCAGAACCCGGACGTCCAGGGCCCGGTCCGCGGCGGCGGCCACGCTGAAGACCAGAAGGATGGCGAGGAGGGCGCCGGCGAACGCGGCGGCCGGAAGGGTCCAGGACGCCGCGGTCACCCAGCCCAGCGCGAGGACGCCGACCGCTCCGGCGGCGGCCCCTCCGCTGATGCCCAGGATGTAGGGCTCCGCGAGCGGGTTCCTGAGGAGGGCCTGGAACGTGGCGCCCGCGAGGGCCAGCCCACCGCCGATCAGGCACGCCAGGAGCGCCCGCGGAAGGCGGAAGTCCAGGACGATGTAGCGGGCGCCTGCCGAACCTCCTCCCCGGAAGGCGGCGAGCACGTCCCGGCTCGTCAGCGGCTCCGCGCCGAAGCGGATCGCGGTGGCCACGGCCACGACGGTGATCAGGACCAGGAGCGTGGCCAGGCCCCGGCGGCTCACGAATGGCCCTTCCGCGGGATCCGGGCTTCGCGGGTCATCGGAATGCCTCGGGGTGCAGGGCCCGGGCGATCGCCAGAGCCGCCTCGTGCACCCGCGGCCCGGGGAGCTGCACCACGAGCGCCACGTGCCGAACGGTGAGACGTTGCGCCAGGCGGGGATCCAGGCGCGCCCCTTCGAGCATGAGGACGACGTCGACCCGGCGGGCCAGGAGAGACTCGGGGCTCACGCCGGACCACGGACGCCCAAGATCCCCGAAGACGTTGTCCCCTCCGGCCAGCGCGATGAGCTCCCCCACGTAGGTGTCGGGTCCGGCCGCCCACGGGGGCGAGCCGCCCAGGAGAAAGGCGGTCCGCACGGGTGGCAGACCGGCGGCGGTCGCCATGACCCGAGCGAGCTCCCGGTCGATGTGGCTCACGATCGAGTCGGCGGCCTCCGCGCGCCCCAGTAGCGCACCGAGGTCGCCGATCATGTCGCGCACGTCCTGGACGCGTTCCGGGATCACGGCGAGGTGGGGGATGTCCAGATCGTCCAGGCGGCCGGGCGTGGCCAGGTCGGTGTCCCCCCCGAAGCGGATGACCAGATCGGGTTCCAGAGAGAGGAGCACCTCGATGGACGGTCCCAGGCCGCCGCCGACGGAGGGGAGGGCGGCCAGGGCGGACGCGGTATCGAAGTCCGTGCGTCCCACGAGGCGGTCCCCGGCGCCCAGCGCCACGATGACTTCCGTCGCGGACGGGACCAGGGACACGATGCGCTCGATGCGCTCGCCGCGCTCGAAAGGACGCTCCATGACGTGGAGGCTTCCGGCGGCGTTTCGTACGCCTTCGGCCTCCGCGACAGGGGGCGGGTCGGGGGAGGGATCGGCGCACGCCAGAAGGGTGAGGGGGGCCAGGGCAGTCAGCGCGAGGAGCACCGGCCGCCGCCGGTGAGGGAGCACGGCTACTCGCGCTCCCGGGGATCCACGCCTCCCGGGACGCCGCACGGGTCCTGGAAAACGCGCCTCCACTGGCCGCCGCTGCGGGCCACGGCGGCGGGCCACCGATGCGTGGCTCCCAGGACCTCCAACAGCAGCTCGGGCTCCCCGTCCAGGTCCCAGTCGAGCTGCTCGAAGAAGCGGGGGGCTCCCTTTCCCTCCCGGGCGGCATCCCTGAACCAGGCGTAGAGCGGCTGGTACTCATCGTCTCGTCCGCCGTCGTCCACGCCGAGGACGAACAGCGCCCAGGCGCTCTCTCCGGCGGGCCCCACGCCCATGGAATCCCGATGGACGAACGAGGCCGCGACGGCCCTCGGACCGTCACCTCCCATCGCGACGACCTGGAGATCTCCGCGAGAGGCGGACCAGGACCCGGGCCACAGGTCGCGGCGAAGGGGGACGAGGGCCTCGGCGAGGCGTTCACTGGCGGACGCGTGGTCGCTGGTCAGGCCCGGGTCGCTGAACGGCCCATGGCCGAAGCCATCCGCCTCGGCCTCCGCGAGCGCGAGGAAGCGCCGCGCACCCACGGCGCCGGGGACCAGCTCCACCACTCCGGACACCGTGGGTCGGGGTCGGCAGAAGCTCGAATCCACCCCCGTGCTGTCCACCAGAAGCCGGCCGACGCGCGTACCGCCGGCGAAAAGGACGAACTCCGTGCCGGGCATGTGCCGCTCCTCGGCCAGGCGCGCCGCGAAGCCGGGCGAGGCGTCCTCCTCGGGGAAGGCGATGAGCGAATCACCGACGATCCACGCCACGGGCGCGAGGGTCGTCACCGTCCCCGTCCGCTCGCCCATGTAGAGGATCGGGCCACCGGGCAGCCTGGGGCCGGATCCGACCGCCGCCGACCCCCGTTCCGCCGCGCCGGACGTGGCCGGTGGAGGAGGCTGGAAACGCATGTCCGTGCCTCCCCATTCCACGTTGTCGCATGCTGAGGCGGCGGTTACAATCACGAGCGCCGGAAGCCATCGGTGCGCCAGTCTGGACACGTCCTTCTTCGGTTCTACGAGGGCAGGGATTCCTCTCCACCAGGAAGGGGAAAAGAAGCTACTCCAGGCCGAGGAGCGGCGCAAAGCAAATGCCGGACGAGCTTCACTTCCGCAACGTCATGAGCCATCTCGCTACGGGCGTAACCGTAGTCGCGTCCCGGCAACGCACGGGAGATCCGTGCGGGCTGACGGCCAACGCGGTGGCCTCGGTCTCCCTGGACCCGCCCATGATCCTGGTGTGCGTGGACCTGGGCTCCCGGACTCTGGGCTGCCTGCGCGAGAGCGGCGTGTTCGCCATCTCCGTCCTGAGCGCCGGGGAAGAACGCGTGGCCCGGCGGTTCGCGGTGGAGGAGCCGTCCCTCCGCTTCGAAGGGGTGTCGTTCCGTGACGAGGCCACGGGTGCCCCGGTCCTGGACTCGGCCCTCGCGTGGCTGGACTGTCGCGTCCGGGACGTCCATGAGGCGGGGGACCACGCCATCGTCGTGGGCGATGTCGTGGCGTGCGCGGCGCGGGATGGGGATCCTCTGCTGTTCTTCCGCGGCGCCTACCGCACCGGCATCGCGTGAGCCTGCGTCGCCTGGCGTGGCTGCCGCCGTTGGAGGGGGCGCCGTGATCGTCGCGCACCTCTCGGACCTGCACCTCGGATACCGGGCCTACGACCGGACCGAGCGGGGACAGAACGTGCGAGAGCGGGACGTGGCCGCCGCGTTCGACCACGCGGTCCGGGCTCTCCTGAGGATCCAACCTGGCCTCATCGTGGTGAGCGGCGACGTCTTCGACCGGCCCGATCCACCTCCGGGCGCTCTGATCGCCCTCACCCGGGGGCTGGACACCCTGCGGGGCGCCCTGGGGGACACGCCGGTCCTCATGGTGGCGGGTGCGCGTGACACGCCGCGGAGGCCTGGAGACCCCGGAGCCCTGGCTGCGTTGGACATGTTCCCTCAGGTGCAAGCCGCGACGGGAACGGTTCGCTCCCGGACCTTCCGGGAGCTGTCGGTTCACGTCTGCATGATCCCCTACGGGGCCTCCCTCGAGCAGCCGTTTCCGGTGCCCGAGACGGATCCTCGCGCGCGGTGGAACGTGCTGGTGGCCCACGCACGGGCCACGGACGCCACGGCCGGGCGTCCGGGCGTGGATGCGGCGGAGTGGGACTACGTCGCCCTCGGATCGGAGCATCGCCACCGGAAGGTCCGCCCGGGGGTCTACTACGCGGGCTCCCTGGAGCGCGTGGGTCAGGCGCCCTGGGACGAGGCCGCGGTGGACAAGGGCTTCGTCACCTTCGACCTGGAGAGCCGGGTGGCGACGTTCATCCCCATCCCGGGCCGGCCGGTCGTGGCCCTCGCCCCCATCCGCGTTCCCTCAGGGGATCCGGAGCGGCTGACGGCCAGGATCGAGGAGGTGACGGGCGAGGTCCCCGGAGGCGTCGACGGCAAGATCGTCCAGCTCATCCTCCAGGGCGTCTCGGCGCGCGAGCTGCTCAGCATTCAGGGGGGGGCTCTGGCCTCCCTCCGCCAAAGGGCCCTCCATCTGGCCGTGCAGGTCGAGGACCGGCCGGGTCGCGCCGCGCCAGCGGCGGACCTCCGGACCCGCGTGCTGGCAGCCCTGGAAGCGAGCGGAGGGGGAACGGAGGCCCGGCGGCAGTTGCTGGACGACGTCCTGGCCCTCGAGCCCGCCCGCGTGGAGCCCGCCGGCGTGGGAAGCGTCTCGTGAGGATCGCGAGCTTCCAGGGTCGCTCGGATCTCCTCGGCGACGTGGACGTGACCGTACCCGACGGTCTCGTCGCGGTGGTAGGCCGCGATGATCGGCCGCTCCGGGAGATCGAGGCGCTCCTCCGGCGTGCCCTCGTGCCGGAGGACGAGGCCACGGACGACGGGGGCGTGGTCGCCGGCCTTCAGGGGAGTCTGCCCAGGGACGCCGCGGAGGCCCGCGACCTCGCGACGATCTGGACGGGGCCGACGAGCCTCGAGCCCACGGACGTGTTCGCGAGTCTGTCCAGCGTCCTGGCGCGGCTTCGGGGTGGCGCGCGCATCTCTCAGGCGCTCGATCTCCTCCAGGTCTCGTCGCCATCTCTCGATGGACCCGACGACGGCGAAGGCGGCGGGGAGGAGGAACGGCGGGTCCTGCGGGAGCGCCTGTGGAAGCTCGAGGACGCCCCGGACCTCCTGACGCGATTGGAGGGGGAACTCGCGGACCTCAGGGGAGACCACGCGGAGGCCGCCGGAGACGAGGAGGCGGGCACCATGGCATGGCTTCGGGAGCGGCAGGATGCCGAGACCCACTTGCAAGCGTACCGGGACCGCGCCCGGGAGCTCAAGGTCCGACTGAGCCAGCTCGAAGCCTCGGGTGCCGAGACGCCGTGCCCGATGTGCGGGCGCGTGCTCGAAGAGCACTTCAGCGCGGTGGTGGACACGCTGCGCGAGGAGTGGGAGTCCGTGGTCCAGGACGGAAGCTGGTGGAAGCGGCGCCGGGAGCAACTCGAGTTGAAGCCGGAGCCCCTCCAGGAGATCGAGGTCCGCGTGGTGCGGCTCCAGGCGGCAACCGAGGATTGGGCCGAGCGGGTCGAGCGGGCGCGGGCGCGCACCCAGGAGCTGGGGGAGGTGAGGCGGCGGCTGGGGCTGGACGGCCTGAGGCCCGAGGGGTCGGAGGCGGCCCTCGACGGCCCCGGGCGCGAAGCGGGACACGCGGTCGCCGCGGCCCTGCGCGCGGTGCGTGCCGACCTCGAAGCGGAGTGCCGGGCGGCGCTGCTCGAGGCGGGCAGCCGCACCGTGTACCGTCTTTCCGGCGGGCGCGTGCTGGGCCTGTCCGAGGCGGATCCGGGCCTCCTCCGGCTGGAGGGCGTGGAGGGACCCCTCCGTATGCCCGCCGAAGAGGATCGGGCGGCCGTGGTGCTGGCCCTGCGCCTCGCCGCGGCCCGGGAGTTGGCGGCGTCGGGTGGTGGGCGCCTCGGGTCACTCGTCGTGAGCGCACCCTTCGACCGACTGGACAAGGAGCGCCAGCTCCGGGTCGTGGACGAGCTGCGGGACCTCTCGAGGCACGCCCAGGTTCTTCTCCTCACCCGGGGAAGGGTGGTGGACGCCTACCCGGAGGCCTTCGACGCGGTGCTGGAGATCCTGTCCGATCCCGATCGCAACCCGGGCCGCGCGCCTTCGATGCGCTGGCTGGCCGCGGGGGTGGGGGAGATCGAGATCAGGTGAGCCGGGCGTCCTCCCATCGTTTCGTGCCGGGCGCGCGCCAGCCGAACCTCTCGCCCCAGCGGTTCCGTCGGCCCTCCACCGCGTCGGCGATCAGGGGTCCCAGGATCGGGGCGAACTTGAAGCCGTGGCCGCTTCCGCCCGAGGCCACGGTCACCGCGGGGCGGCTCGGGTCGCGGGCGATCCAGAAGTCCCCGTCGAACGTGTCGCAGTAAGGACAGACCCGGCACGCGGCCAGAGGGGCCCCGGCGAGCGCGGGCAGCGCCTCGGCCAGGAACGCCCGACACCGGTCGACGTGCGCGGCGGGAATGTCGAGCCCCTGCGCCGCCGGGGGGCCCAGCCCCGACCCGTGATGGCCCACCTTCACGGTGCCGTCGGCCAGGGCGGGGAACCCGTACCAGCCCGTGCGGGCGATGTCCGCCGCCCACGGCAGGAAGGCGGGGGCCCGCCACGCCTCGGGCTCGGCCACGCGGAAGTGCAGCACGGGTTGGCCCACGGGCGTCATGACGGCCCCGAGGGACGGAACCAACTCCGGCGTCCAGGCGCCGCCGGCCACCACAAGGGCATCGGCGCGGTGCACCGCGCCGTCCTCGGTCACGATCCCGGGTCTGCCCCGGGGGCCCTCGTTCAGCGCGCGGACTCGGGCGCGGATCACCTTCACCCCGGCGCGGTGGGCGTCGCTGGCAAGGAGCCGCACAACCTCGCCGCTTTCCACCCAGCCGGCGGTGGGGTTGAGGTAGCCATGACCGAAGCGCCGCGCGTTCCAGGCGGGAAAGCGCTCTTCCAGGAGGGCCGCGTCCACGTCCTGGATGACGTGCGCGCGCCCCAGGACCGTGGCTCGGCTGTCGTGCTCGAAGCCTCCGGGAACCAGGGGGCTTTCGCTCAGGAAGAGGATACCGTCCTTGTGGAAGAGGGGTCGCCGCCAGCGGGCGTTCCAGGCGTCCCAGCCGGCGATGGCCAGCTCCGCCAGCGCGGTCATGAATCCATCGGAGCCGTAGTCCATGCGGACGAGCTTGCTCACGTCGGCCGACGCCCCCTGACTTCCGGGGATGGGTTCCGCCTCGACCAGACGCACGCTCCACCTCCGGCGCCGGAGCTCCAGGGCGGCTGCGAGGCCGAAGACGCCGCCACCGACGACGATGGCCGTGGACGCTCTGGCCGGCATCTTTCCTCCGGGTCGTGCGGGCCGGGTCAGGAACGTAGCTTCCTCTCCTCGTCCAGTCTGACCGGGGGGAGGACCCCATGCAACTCCGCGTCCTGTCCGGTGACGATGTCCGCCGCGCAGTGAGCATGGCCGAGGCCATCGAGGCCGTGGGCCGCGCCTTCGCAAGCCTGACCGCCGGCCGGGCCGTCTCGCCGTTGCGCACGGCCCTCGACACGGCCCTCGACACGGCCCTCGACACGGTACGGGGCACGACGCTGGTCATGCCGGCCGCGCTCCGGTGGGCCGGAACCGGGGCGAATGGGGAGGTGGCCGTCGAGGCCGGACTCGGCGTCAAGGTTGTCTCGGTCTTCGCCGGCAACCGGGCGCTGGGCCTGCCCACCATCCACGCCCTGGTCCTCATGGTGGACCCCGCCACCGGCGTGCCCCGCGCGGTCCTGGACGGCACGTGGCTGACCGCGCTTCGCACCGGGGCCGCCAGCGGCGTGGCCACCCGCCACCTGGCGCGGCGGGACGCCCGCGTGCTGACCGTCTTCGGCGCCGGCGTCCAGGCGCGCTCCCAGATCGAGGCCGTGCGCTGCGTACGCTCGGTCGAAGAAGTAAGGGTGGTGGACCGCGACGGGGAGTCCGCCGCTCGGCTCGTGGGGGAGCTCGGGGACGTGCGCGCCGTCGCCGTGCCCGATCCCCGGGACGCCCTCGCGGGGGCGGACATCGTGGTCACCGCCACGACCAGCCCGACGCCCGTGTTCCGGGGACGCGACGTCGAGCCCGGCACCCACGTGAACGCCATCGGCGCCTACACGCCGGAGACGCGGGAGGTGGACGGGGATCTGGTGCTGCGGAGCACCGTGGTGGTGGACGACCGGGGGAGCGCCCTGGCCGAGGCGGGGGACCTCCTCATTCCGCTGGCCGACGGAGTGATCGACACCGGCCATATCCGCGCCGAGCTGGGAGACCTCGTCCTGGGGCGTCACCCTGGCCGCACGCGTCCGGATGAGATCACCTTCTTCAAATCGGTGGGCAACGCCGTCCAGGACGTGGCAGTGGCGCAGCTCGCCGTGGCCCGCGCCGAGCAGGAGGGATGGGGCGTATTGGCGGAGCTGTAGGAGAGGTTACGCGCGACCGAGGGCCCTAGCTTCCCAGGATGTTCCAGAGATCGCCTTCGGTCCGGAGGCGGGTGATCTCCTCATCCGTCGCCCCCAACTGGTACGCCGCTTGGGCAAGGGCGTAGTACGCCCATGAGTAGTAGTTGGGGATGCCGATGGTGGATTGATCCGGCCAGTGCTCCCAAGCGGGGATTCCCCCCCGGTGGATGAAGACTTCGTCCACGAGGAGGCGTGTACGGACCGCGTCCACGTGGCGACCCGTGACCGCCAACAGGGGGCTGTTCACCGCCAGGGACACGATGTCGGCGTTAGCGGTGTCGGGGAGGGCGCCGTTGTGCAGTCTGAAAGCGAGCCCCTCCCTGACCAGGTACTCGTCCACGCCGATGGCGCTGGAGGCGGCTCCGCTCGAGGCGAAGTAGATGGGCCGCTCGTCCATGGACGCGTTGATGATGTTCAGGGCGAAGAGCTGCCAGGGGTAGAGGTAGCTCCCCCCCCGGAGTCGGGCCTCGATGTTGCCCAGAACCAGGACGCGATCCCGGTCCACGGGAGTGTACGTTTCAGCCGCCTGGCGGATGCCCGCGTCGTCGAAGGCCAGAATGGTCCGCGTGGGCGTCCGGACGGGGGACGCCAGTGGGATGGGGAGCTTGCCGGCGCTTCGGGCGGCCTCCGGATCGCTCGCATAGATGGCGGGTGTGTTCTCTTCGTACGACCGCTGGCACAGGATACGCGTGGGGTCGTCCTCGGCGGAGACCCCCGGAGGACATGGTCGGGTCAGGTCGCGCAGCTGTCGCGCGTACCACGCCGTGTTCAGGTAGGACGTGACGATGACGGTCACGTCGCGGCGCATGCCCTCCACCTCCTGGAGGTACCACAGGGGGAAGGTGTCGTTGTCCCCGTTGGTGAAGAGGATCCCGTAGGGCTCGACGCTCATCAGGAGGTTGTACGCCCAGTCCCGGGCGGAGTAGTCCTGGGCCCTGCTCGCCCACGACCAGTTCATCCCCAACGGGATCAGGGCCAACGCCAGGACCGGGGTCGCGCGGTGGAGGGTCCTGGCCGCCCCCCGGCCGAGCCATTGCCAGAGCGTCGCGATGCCGATGCCGGCCCACAGCCCCCACACCGAGAAGCCCGCGACGAAGAAGTAGTCCCTCTCGCGCACCTCGTGGAGATCGATGTTCTGGTACGGGTCCGGGATGGAGTAGCCGTAGCGGAAGTTGAGATAGTAGACCAGCGCCGCGGACAACGTCCCGAACAGGATCAGGACGTAGAGAAAGCTCGCCCGGTCCCGGCGCAGGTGCTCCATGGCGCCCCACACCCCCAGCCCCGTGAAGAGCATCGTGAAGGGGATGCGCGCGCTGGCCAGGAGCACGGAATCGCCGCCCATGCCACGGGCCCATTGCCAGTCGAAGTACTGGAGGTAGTTGAGGTATTGCTTGAGGAGGGGCGCTTGTCGCGGGATGAGCTCCGGCTTGTCGTACTGGGATCGCGTCAGCGACTCGGCCAGGGCGGCGCACCCGGCCTTACCGTAGGTCACGACCGCCGTGATGGCCCCACCGAGGCTCTCGCACGTGGGGGCGGCTTCGTTGATCACGGGGTCCAGGCCGGCCCGGAGGGGCAGGACCAGGTGGATGGACAGGCCGGCCACGCCAGCCAGCAGGAGGGCTGGATAGAGCTTCCAGTTCACCAGCACGCGGGGCTCCACCACGAGGATGAACACCACGATGGCGGGGGCCGCCAGGAAGGCCATGAGGTGGTTGCCGACGCTCAGGGCCAGGATGAAGACCATGAGCACGAGCAGGTTGTCGTCCTTGCCCTTGCCCAGGTTCTCCTGCCAGCGGAAGGCCAGCCATGACAGGAGCGCGATGGTCAGAAGCGAGACCGTGTAGACCTTCTCGTTGACGTTGGACTGGTTCCACACAGTGAACGCCGTGGCGCTCACCAGGACGGCCACGAACGCCCCCACCAGGCGGAACTGGCGGTCGTCACTGAAGTAGCGGAGGATGTGATGGACCACGAGGAACCAGAACCCGTGCGCCGCCGCGCTCACGAACGTGCTGAACAGGTTGACGCGCACCGCTACGGATAGCCCCAGGGGAGCCAGAAGGAGCTCCCAGGCCCGGGCCAGCACGATGAAGAGCGGATTCCCGGGCGGGTGCGGGATGCCCATGATGTGGGCCGTGGCGATGTACTCGCTGGTGTCCCAGAACTGGGTCGTGGGCGCCAGGGTCAGGGCGTAGAGGAGAAAGACCACTCCGCTCGCGGCCAGGGCCCACAGGTAGGGCGGACCCGCGGCTGCCACCGTGACCCCGGCGGTCGCCTCGGGCCCGGTGTCGGGGCCGGCTCTACGCCCGGTTTCGCTCATGGCTCTGTGGTCCGGAGGGTACGTCCGTCACGGGTACGTCTCGGTGGCGGGGATCTCCGTCCGTCGATCCCGGGCCGCGAGCGGGGTCGCGTGGGGTCGAGCGGGCGAAGCCCAATAATAGTCCAATGGCGCGGGGAGTCGAAGAGTCGCGCCGCGTGCCAGCGGACTTCCGGGGCAGGACCCCGGTGCTAGTGGCGCGGGAGGCGGTCGATGAAAGCAGCGGCCCTGACGTGAAGTCGACAAGGGTGACGGGAGGCGCCGTCCTATCCGAGTTGACGACACCACGGCCACCAAGGGGTAACGAGTCCGAGCCGCCGATCCATGGTCGGGGAGCCGCACCGCCGTCGACACGCCCGGCGGCCCACCGGGCGCCGGACGACCCACCAGGTGTCCCGGTCAGCCCGGCGCCGAGGTCGTGAGCGCCGCCCTCCACAGCCGCGCTCCAGTCTACCGGACGCCCGCCTGGCTCAGGTGGAGCGTGCCCCACGCGTCCACCCGGAGGGTCCACTCCGGTGGCACCCAGGTCGTCGCGCTATACTCCAGGATCCGGGCGGGGCCGGCCAGCTCATGGCCCGCCAGCAGGTCCCGCCTCCAGTACGTGCGGACGTCGTGGTCCTCTCCCCGATGCCGCACGCGGCCCTCGCTGAAAGGGGGAGTCCCCTCGGCCGTGGCGAGGGAGGGCCGGTCCAGGGCGGGGCCCGGAGCCCGGGCCACCGCCCTCACGGTCACCGCTTCCACCGGCGTGTCGTGGCGGGCGTATCCGTAGCGTGCCCGATGGGACTCGTGGAAGGCGGCCTCCCATCCCCTCGCGGGTACGCGGAGCTCGAAGCTCTGGCCCAGGTAGCGGGCGTCCACCCAGCGCTCCACGGCGACCGCATCCTCCGGCGCGCCGTCGTCGAGGAGCGCGACCACGACGCTCCCCTCCATGTCTCCCAGCACGCGTTCGATGTGCTCGGCGTGATCCGCGTCGGCGGTGCTGACCAGCACCGAACGGGACGCCTCCCGCGTGAGGGGCGCCGCCAGCATGCCGTAGGCCGACAGCAGCCCGGGATCCGGGGGGACCAGAGCCTTGGCGGCTCCGAGGCGGGAGGCCAGCTCCGCCACGTGGAGGGCCCCCGCCCCACCGAAGGCCACGACCACGAAGTCGACGGGATCGTAGCCGCGCTCCACGGAGCTGACTCTGAGGGCCCTCTCCATGGCGCTGTCGGCCACGGCCAGCACGCCCTCGGCGGCGTCCTCGAGCGAAGCACCCAGTCCCGCGGCGAGAGCGGCCAGTGGCCCCCGGATGCTCTCCCGGTCCAGGAGGGCGGCTCCCCCCAGGAAGGCCTCCACCGGAAGGCGGCCCAGCCAGACGTGGGCGTCGGTGACGGTCACGCCGGCGCCCCCCTTGCCGTAACAGATCGGACCCGGATCCGCCCCGGCGCTTACCGGGCCCACGCGGAGCGCGCCGCCCGGGTCCACCCGCGCCAGCGACCCACCGCCAGCGCCCACGGTATGGATGTCCAGCACGGGCAGGGCCACGGGCTGGCCGGCGATCTCGAACTCCCGCGTGTGCAGGAGTCGCCCCGGACAGAGGGACACGTCGGTGGACGTGCCGCCCATGTCGAAGGAGATGACGTGGTCGTGGCCCGACGCCCGGCCCCACGAGAGAGCCGCCACCACTCCCCCCGCCGGACCCGACAGGACGGTCTGGGCCGGCTCCCGCACCGCGCGCTCCACGGGGATCGTCCCCCCGTTCGAGCCCATGATGGAGGTCTTCGAGGCCCCGGACTCCCGGTCCAGCCGGCCCAGGTAGCTCGCCATGACGGGCGCGATGTAGGCGTTGACCACCGTGGTGGACGTGCGCTCGTACTCGCGGTACTCGGGCAGAATGTCCGAGGACACCGACAGCGGTCCGTCGCGGTCCGCCAGGGCCAGGGCCACCTGCCGTTCGTGGGTGGGATCCGCGTAGCTGTGCAGGAGACAGACGGCCACGGCGTCGGCACCCGCCACGCGGCGCGCGAGGTCCCGCAGCTCGTCCGGGTCCAGAGGCTCGATTTCGGTGCCGTCGGGGCCGAGGCGTCCGGCGATGCCCACCCGGTCCTCCCGGGCCACCAGGGGCGGTGGCCGGTTGCCGACCAGCGCGTAGAGCTGAGGCCGGTTCTGGCGGCCGATCTCGATCACGTCCTCGAAGCCCCGGTTGGTGACCAGGGCCACGCGGCAGCCCTTCCGTTCCAGGAGGGCGTTGGTAGCGACCGTGGACCCGTGGAGGAGCAGGAAGGGTGCGCCACCCGGCAGGAGCTCCCGGATTCCCGCCAGCACCGCCTCGGAGGGATCGGCGGGGGTGGAGGGGACCTTGAGGGTGCGGAGGCGAGCCCCCTCGAGCAGCAGCAGGTCGGTGAAGGTCCCGCCGGTGTCCACCGCCAGGACCGCTACCCCTGTGGCGCTCGCCTCCTTGGCCATAATCTTCACCTTCTCCTCGGTTCCCATCCCCCACTCCCACCGGGCGTGGTCGATGCAGCTACATCCCACCTATGACGAGTTCCGGGCGCTCGCGCGGGAGGTCACGGACGGACCCGATCCCGCGTCCGCCGGGGTGGTCCCCGTCTGGATCGAGTTCCTCTTCGACGTGGACACCGCCGTCACGGCGTACGCCAAGCTGGCCAGGCCTCCCTTCGGCTTCCTTCTGGAGTCGGTGGTGGGTGGCGAGCAGTGGGCCCGCTACTCCTTTCTCGGCTCCAGCGCCACGGGCGCCTGGCGTCTCCAGGGAGGCCAGGTTCACTGGTGGACGCCGGGGGGAGGTTGGGCACCGGTGGACACCGACGACCCCCTGGGTGACCTGGACCGCCGCATCCGGGAGAGGACGCCCGCCACCGTCCCGGAGCTTCCCCGCCTGTGGGGCGGGGCGGTAGGGTACTTCGGCTACGACGTGGTGCGCCAGATCGAGCACCTTCCGGATCAGCCCTTCGACGACCTCGAGCTGCCCGACGGCCTCTTCATCTTTACCGACGTCGTCCTGGCCATCGACAACCTGAAGGGCCGCGCCATGGCCATCGCCCCCGCGCCCGTGGAGCCGGGTCTGGCCGAGGCGGATCTGCGCGCCCGGTACGACGGGGCGGCGGAGCGGGCCCGGACCCTGGTCCTGGAGCTGTCCGCCGGCGAGCCCCCGGCTCCCCTGGCCCTGGGGGCGGAGCCCGAGGTCGATCCGGACTTCGCCAGCAGCATGACCCGGGAAGCCTTCGAGGCGGGCGTGGAGCGCATCCGGGAGTACATCCGCGCCGGTGACGCCTTCCAGGTCGTCCTGAGTCAGCGGCTGGCCATGCCCCTGGACACGACTCCCTTCAATCTCTACCGGGCGCTCCGCTCCCTGAACCCGTCGCCCTACCTCTACTTCCTGGAGCTGGACGGGCTCACGCTGGTGGGGAGCTCTCCCGAGGTGCTGGTGCGGGTGGAGGAAGGCACGGTCACGGTGCGGCCCATCGCCGGCACGAGGCCCCGGGGCGCCACCCCGGAAGCGGACCGGGCCCTGGCCGATGAGCTCGCGGCCGACGACAAGGAGCTGGCCGAGCACCGCATGCTCGTGGACCTGGGCAGGAACGACGTCGGCCGGGTGGCGGAGTTCGGCTCCGTGACCGTTCCCGACCTCATGGTGGTGGAGCGATACTCCCACGTGATGCACCTGGTGAGCCAGGTGGAGGGGCGACTCAGAAGGGGGCTGAGCGCCATGGACGTCCTCAGGGCCTGCTTTCCGGCGGGCACGGTGTCGGGCGCCCCCAAGATCCGCGCCATGGAGATCATCGACGAGCTGGAGCCCGTCAGGCGGGGGCCCTACGCGGGGGCCGTGGGTCACTTCAGCTTCGGCGGCCATCGCATGGACACGGCCATCAACATCCGCACGGTGGTGGTGGCGGGAGGACGGGCCTACGTGCAGGCCGGAGCCGGCATCGTGGCCGACTCCGACCCGGCACGGGAGTACGAGGAGACCCTGAACAAGGCCCGGGCCCTTCTCCGCGCGGCGGCGATGGTGGGTTCGGGCTGAAGGTCGATCCCTCAATCCCCGGGATACGCGTCCGCCAGCTCCTGGTAGAGCGCCGCCAACGTTCCGATCCCCGTCTCGAAGTTGTCCAGCGACAGCCATTCGTTGGGGGCGTGCATGTTGCACCCCGGCAGGGCGAAGCCCACCAGCAGCGCGGGCGCCTCCAGCACCCGCTCGAAGTCCACCACGATGGGGATGGAGCCTCCCTCCCCCACCAGGACGGGCTCGCGTCCGAAGGACGTCTGGATGGCGCGGCCCGCGGCCTCGAACACCCATCCCTCGGGGTTGGCTCGCCACGGGTGGCCGCCGTGGAGCTCCTCGACCTCCACCTCGAGACCCGCGGGCGTGTGCTTGGCCAGGTGGGCCCGCACCAATCCCGCGACCTTCTTCGGGTCCTGATCCGGCACGAGCCGGAAGCTCACCTTGGCCATGGCCTTGGCCGGCAGAACGGTTTTGGCGCCCTCACCGGTGTAGCCGCTCAGGAAGCCGTTCACGTCGCAAGTGGGGCGGATCCAGAGGCGCTCGAGCGTCGTGTAGCCCTTCTCGCCGCTCAGGGCGGGGGCGTCGATGCTGGCGGCGAAGTCCCCGTCGTCGAAAGGGAGCTCCCGGAGCTTGGCCCGGGTCTCGTCGTCCCAGTCCAGGACGTCGTCGTAGAAGCCCTCCACGGCGATGCGTCCCTCGTCGTCGTGGAGGTCGGCCAGGAGCC
>DASWKP010000339.1:0-3537 GCA_036396575.1 Longimicrobiales bacterium
TTCCGCGGAAACGTCCGCCGACCCCGACTTCCTCCTGACCCCCCCGCGCATCGAGGCATGGGAGGCGGAGCACGGCCGGATCCCCGCGGGCGCGTGGGTCCTCCTGCGCACGGACTGGAGCAAGCGGACGGCTCCCTCGGACTTCCTCAATGTAGGGGAGGACGGGCCCCACTCACCGGGTCTGCGCAAGGACGCCACCGAGCTGCTCATCGAGCGGGACGTCCTGGGCGTGGGCGTGGAGACCATCGGCACCGACGCGGGCCAGGCGGGCACCTTCGACCCGCCCTTCCCCAACCACACCTTCATGCACGGGGCGGGCAAGTTCGGGCTGGCCAGCCTGACCAACCTGGATCAGCTTCCGCCCACGGGGGCCCTGGTCATCGCGGCCCCGCTCAAGATCGTGGACGGAAGCGGGAGCCCGCTTCGGGTGCTGGCGCTGGTGGTGGGGTGAGGGTCGAGCCCTCCCACATCGTTCGGTTCGCCCCCGGCTTCGACTCCCGCTCATGATCCACTTCGCCGCCACCCGGACCAAGCTCCGTGTCTTCCAGGAGTACCTGGACGGCCCAGGTGCGTCCATCGCTCCAGGGATCTCGACATGGGACTACGAGAGCGTCACGGCCATGGACACCCTTCCGGGAGGCACGTGGATCCTGGCGGATCTGGACGCCCTGGCGCCCAACGGAATGGTGCTGGCGAAGGGGATGCACCGGGCGCTCACGGAGGCGGGGTGCCGGATCCTCAACGATCCCGGGCGGACCCTGCAACGGCTGGAGCTGCTCCAGGCCCTGCACCGGGAGGGCATCAACAGCTTCCGAGCCGTTCGCGCCATGGACGATCTCTCCGTTCTCCGTTTTCCGGTGTTTCTACGCGGCGCCTCAGACCATCTCGGCCCCCTGGGGGACCTCCTGCGCTCCTCCGAGGAAGTGGCGCGGTCAGTGGCCCACGCCCGGGCCCTGGCGATCGACCCGGGCGACCTCATCGTCGTGGAGTACGAGGACACCTCGGACGCCGCCGGCCTGTTCCACAAGTTCGGTGTCCTGGTGCTGGGAGACCGGGCGGTGCCGCAGCACCTCTTCCGGGCGCCCACGTGGATGATCAAGAGCAAGCGATGCCAGCTCACCCTGGAGGGCGCCCTGGAGGAGTCGGCCTGGGTTCAGGAATTCGAGCACGAAGCCCAGGTGCGCCGGGTTCTGGACATCGCGGGTGCCGAGTACGGGCGAGTGGACTATTCCGTTGGGCGGGACGGGCGCATCCAGGTTTGGGAGGTCAACCTCTGTCCAATCCTGGGCCGGGGAGAGCAGTCGGGACCTCAGCCGGCACCCGAGATCCTGGAGATCCGCAGCGAGAGGGCCCAACGGAGCTACGCCATGTACGAGGACGCGTGGCGTGCTCTTCTGGCGGCGTCCCCGTGGGCTCCCTCCGTGCCCCTGGAGATCCCCATGGAGGTCCGGGAGAGGACCAGAGTCGAACTGGCCCCCAGGACCGGCGCCGCAGGGCTCGTGGAGGCCCTCCGGGCCAAGGCCCACTTCTCCCGATGGTAGGCGCCGTTTGCGGAGTGGGTGTCGCTTGACGGGGGAGTCCCGGAGCGCGGGGGTGTCCTTCCCCGGGTGGCTGACGCCGGCCTCCCTTGTGGCCCTGGCCCTGGGATTCAGCCTGGGAGCCCTCGGCAACGCTACGGACTCGGGGCTGGTGGCGGCTGTAGCGGACGTTCTAAATCCGGTGGGAGCCATCTGGATGACGGCGCTCCGCTTCTCCGTGGTTCCCCTGGTGCTCCTCCAGGTCATGGCCCCCATCCTCCACGCCAATGCCGAGCGGGGCCTGGGAGCCCTCGTGGGCAAGGCGCTGGGGCTCTTTCTTCTCCTCTTCGTGGCCGGAGGGGTCGCCTCCGCGGTCCTCAGCCCGGCGCTGGTGGGGCTCTACACGCCGGACCCGGGCACGGCGGACGCCATCCGTCGCTCCGTGGATCCGGACCTGGTGGCGCGCATGACCGGACGCGGTGGCGGCGGGGAGGCCGGCCCAACGACCCTCGGGCTCCTGTTGGCCATCCTCTCGGGGCGGTGGGTCCTGCCCCTCCTCTTCGCCGCCATGGCTGTGGCGGTGGTGGCTCGTCACACCCCTGAGGGTACGCGGCGGTGGATCACCCGGCGGGTGGAGGCCGCGCTGGCCCTCGTGCTCCGGGTGGTCATGTGGATCCTCCTGGGAACGCCCGCTGGCGTCTTCGCCATCGTCCTGTCCATGTCCCTGAGCGCGGGTCTGGGCGCGGTGGAGGTCGCCCTCGTCCTCGTCCTCATGTGGTCCGGGATCCTCCTCGTCTTCACAGCCCTCCTTTATCCCCTGACCTGGCTCCTGGGAGGGATGTCCATGAGGGCGTTTGCCAGGGGGGTTGCCCCGGCCCAGCTCGTGGCGGTGAGCACGCGCTCCTCCGTGGCCTCCCTCCCGGCCCTCGTGGAGGGCGCCGAGCAGGTCCTGGGCCTCCCGGAGAGGGTGCGGGGGCTCGTGCTTCCCCTGGCCGTGTCCGTTTTCAAGTTCACCGAGCCCATCCAGGCCACCTTCCGGCTTGCCTTCCTCGCCTCGGTCTTCGGGGTGTCCCTGGGGGTGCTGGACCTGGCCGCCTTCCTGACCTTCCTCACGGTCACGAGCGTCAGTGTGATCGGGATGCCTGGCGGCGGCGGAATGGTGAATCTGCCGGCCTACCTGGCGGCGGGCCTTCCCATCGAAGGTATCCTCCTCACCGAGGCACTGGAGCAGATTCCGGACATCTTCATGACCCTGGGGAACGTGACGGCGGACATGAGCGTCGCCGTCATCCTGTCCACATCACGGGCCTCTGGCGTCGTGGACGACCTCGAGCGGCGGTGCAGGGGCAAGGTCGAGGTCAGCCCCCCGTGACGGCCACCTTACTCTCATGCACGGGTTCCATGCGTGGGCGTTCGGCCTCGCAGGGTGCGGGTTTCATCGTCGGCGAAGCTCAGCCGCGCGGGATCTCACCCATGACGAGCAGGACGTGTCTGGTTCTGTCGACCGGCGTGGTCGCCTCCCACTGACCCGGGGCGTCGTCGAAGGCGTACTCGGGGTGGGCCGGCCAGAAGGTGTCGCCGTGGCCGGTGACCTTGAATCCCACCGTACAGGCCCAGAACGCGGCCCGGCTCTTGACACCATCCGTTGCTGCCTCCGGCGCGACGATCGCGACCTGGACCGAGGCCGGCGCGGGTCGAAGAGGAGGAGGCTCCCCTCCACGTCGGCGTTCGACGCGTCGGCGGCCGCGCGGTTCCCCGACCGTGGATCGGCGCCTCGGACACGTTACCCCTCGGTGGCTGAGGTGACGTCAACTCGGAAAGGACGGCCCCTGCCGCCATGCTTGTCGACTTCACGTCATATGGTGTCGTCAACTCGACAGTGATCTCGGCCGTCGCTCATGCGTGCAGCATTCACGCCACATAGAGCCGTCAAGTCGACAAGGGTGCGAAGAACCGCCATCCTTGTCGACTTCACGTCATGGCCGCCGCCCTCATCAACCGCCTCCGGCACCCCTGCCAC
>DASWKP010000340.1:0-13007 GCA_036396575.1 Longimicrobiales bacterium
CACGCCCGCGAAGCCGATGCTTCCGCCCCGGCGTTTGGCGGTCGAGGCCAGATCGTGATAGCGGGACAGGGCCTGCCGGCTCATGCCCGAGCCGTCGTCGCTCACGGTGAGGGTACGGGCCATCGGGTCGGTTGCCACAGCGATCACGGCCGCCCTCGAGTCGAGGGAGTTGGCGACGATCTCGGTGATGATCGTCTCTTCCAGAGACCCCGGATAGGCGTCCCGCAGATCCTCCAGGAGGTGAAGAAGATCGACGCGTGTCTCGCCCATAGGATGGACTGCCCCGAGGAGTGTCGTGGTGGAGAGCGGCGCGGACTGTCCGAAGAAAAGGAAGAGGAGGGCTTCGTGACGGCAAGGTGCGGGAAGCGTCGGCACATCGACGCGGCGGGCGGGTATGATAACGGCTTGAAGCCTTGAACCCACTTCGCGACCGACCTATGTCTACCCTGCAGGCCCTCGGCAATCTCGGCGAGTTCGTCGGCGCCCTCGCCGTCGTCATCTCCCTCATCTACCTGGCCCGCCAGATGATGCAGAACACAACATCGGTGCGGGCCGCCTCGTTCAACGCCATGGTGCAGAACAGCATCCGCCTCCTCGAACACGCGTTCAGGGACTCCGAGTTCGCCACGTTCCTGGAGCGCGCCGAGCGGGACCCCGACTCCCTGACGCCCATGGAGACGGTCCGGTGGAACTCCTATATGACGGCGGTCTACCGGCACTTCGGCAATCTGGTGTATCAGTACCGGGTGGGCGCGTTGGACCGGCAGATGTGGGAGGCCTATCAGCACACGCTGAAGGAGCACCTGAGAACGCCGTCGTGGGGCGATTGGTATCGGGTTCACTCGGTGGTGTTCAGCGAGGCGCTCACGCGGCAGGTGGAGGGTCTCCTGCGGGAGATCCGGGACGAGGCGGTGGAGCCGCGGCGGCCTGACGCGGCGGACGAGGTGGACGCGGCGGACGAGGTGGACGCGGCGGACGAGATGGGCCAGGTCTCGCGGGTGGGTGCGCTTTCGCGTGGGTAGTCTGACCCGCCCGGACGACGGAGGGCTCCCCGATGGCTGAGCTCGAAGCCCGACTCCCGTGCCCGGTCTGCCCCGGCGTCAGGATGGAGAAGCAGGTTCCTGGCGACGGCGCGCTCCTCCTGGACCACTGCCCGAGCTGTGGCGGCTTCTGGTTCGACAGGGGAGAGTTGGCCCGCGTCCGGGAAGGCGTACCCGGCACGCTGGCGCACGGCGTGGACGAGGCCCTCCACGGGGGTGTGGGCCGCTGCCCGCACTGCGAGGCTCTGGTGGAGCGGAGCGCTGACGCGTGCCCGGCGTGCGAGAAGCCGCTCCTCCTCTCGTGTCCCGCCTGCGGTGAGACGATGGAGCGCGTGGGCACGAACGACCTCACCCTGGACGTGTGCATGGCGTGCAAGGGCGTGTGGGTCGACCACGGCGAGCTGGCGATGATCTGGACGCTCGAGGTGGGTGCGGCCCTGGCCCGACGGGGCGAGAGTGGGGTGTTGACGGACGACGACGCGGACGCGGTGGGCGAGGTGCTCCTCTTCGCTCCCGATCTGGCGTTCTACGGCACCGGCGTGACGAGACGGGTGGCCGCCGAGGCCGCCGCCGCCGCTCCCGACGTGGTCGTGGCAGCGGGCGAGGTCGCCAGCGAGGCGGCGTCCTCGGTCTTCGACGCCATCGCCGACATCGCGGACGGCGCTTTGAGCTGACCGGGGCGGGACCGAGCGCCGTCGCATCCGCCGTGGCGGGCTCCACGGGACCGGTCGCGCGGTCCCTTTCGTCAGGGAGTCCCCCCGCCTACCATCGGATCGAGGCAGGACACCGCTCCGTTCGCAAGCAGGAGTGTTCCCATGATCTCCCGTCGTGTCACGGCCCTGGCTCTGGCCCTGGCCTTTATGGTTCCAGCATCGCCCTCCTTTGCTCAGATGCCCGCCGCGGACGGTGGTACCCTGGGCTTCTACCGCTATCCCGCGCTCCACGGTGACGTCCTGGTCTTCGCCGCCGAGGGCGATCTGTGGCGCGTGCCCGTGGCGGGGGGCGTGGCCCATCGCCTCACCACGCACCCCGCCGAGGAGACCGACCCGGTGATCTCGCCTGACGGAGCGACCCTGGCGTTCACGGCGCGCTACGAGGGGCCGGCCGAGCTGTACACGATGCCGTTGGCCGGGGGGCTTCCGGTGCGCCATACCTATGAGGGAGAGTCGTCCACCGCCGAGACCTGGACGCCGGACGGGCGGGTGGTCTACTCCACGAGCCACTACGCGACCCTCCCGCAGAACCAGCTCGTCGCGGTGGACCCGCGAACCCATGCCAGGGAGCGCATCCCCCTCTACACCGCCACGGAAGGCGCCTACGACGACGGCGGCCGCACCCTCTACTTCGTGCGGCCGGCGTTCCACAACAACGTCACCAAGCGCTACACGGGTGGCACGGCCCGGGACGTGTGGAAGTTCGAGGCCGGAGCCGACGAGGCGGTGGAGCTCACGGGCGACTATGACGGGGAAAGCCACTCGCCCATGTACTGGCGGGGGCGCGTCTACTTCGTGAGCGACCGGGACGGCACCATGAACGTGTGGTCCATGGGCCCGGACGGTGGCGACGTGCGCCAGCACACCCGCCACTCGGGTTGGGACGTGAAGAACCCGGCGCTGGAGGGAGGGCGCATCGTCTATCAGCTCGGCGCCGACCTGTGGCTGTACGACGTGGATGGCGACCGGACGGCCATGGTGCCCATCACCCTGGCCTCGGACTTCGACCAACTCCGCGAGAAGTGGGTGGACGACCCCATGGAGTACGTCACGTCCGCGCACCTGCATCCCGAGGGGGAGAGCGTGGTCCTGACGTCCCGGGGCCGGGTGTTCGTCGCGCCGGTGGCGCCCGGGCGTCTGGTGCGGGCGTCGGTCAAGGAGGGCGTGCGCTACCGGGACGTGCGCTTCCTGCCGGGCGGTGAGGAGCTGGTGGGTCTGTCCGACGAATCCGGTGAGTTCGAGTGGGTGACCCTGCCCGCCACGGGCGTCGGCGACGAGCGGACCCTGACCAGCGGCGGAGCGATCCTGCGCTTCAGCGGTGTGCCCTCTCCCGACGGCGCTTGGCTGGCGTACGACGACAACAACGCCGACCTGTGGATCCTCAACCTGGACACGGGCGAGCAGGTTCGGGTCTCCCAGGACCGGGAAGGGACGGGAAGCGTGAGCTGGTCGCCCGACAGCCAGTGGTTGGCCTACGAGAAGACGGCTCTCAACACGTTCGTCCAGATCAAGCTGTTTCGCCCCGAGGACGGCGCCCGGGCCGACGTGACCAGCGACCGAGTGAACAGCTTCGACCCGTCCTGGGCTCCCGGCGGGGACTTCCTCTACTTCCTGTCGGACCGGAACCTGCGCTCCCTGGTGTCCAGCCCCTGGGGCACCCGCCAGCCCGAGCCCTTCTTCGACCGCTCCAACGAGATCTACGAGGTGGCGCTCAGGACGGGCCTGCGCTCGCCCTTCATGCCCGATGACGAGCTGTACGCAGAGGAGGAAGGGCCTGCCGGCCAGGAGGCCGAGGGCGCGGACGACGCGGCGCCCGTGGACGTGGAGCTCGACGGCCTCGCGGAGCGGGTGCGCCGGGTGCCGGTGCGGTCGGGCAACTTCCAGGGCCTGGCGGTGAACGGCCGGGCGCTCTTCTTCATGGACCGGGACGCCGGCGTCGGCGCCGGCGCCGGACCGGGCGGTGGCGGACGCCTTACGGCGGTAGCCGTCGGGGCCGACACTGACGCGGAGCTGACGGTCGTGGCCGAGGGCGTCAGCGGGTTCGAGATGAGCGGGGACGGCGACAAGCTCATGGTGCGTCAGGGGAGCAACATCTCCGTCATCGACGCCCGCCCGACGCGCGCCGGCAACCTCGCGGACAGCCGCGTCGACCTGTCGGGATGGGCCTTCTCCATGGACGTCCGGGAGGATTGGCGGCAGCTCTACGTCGACGCGTGGCGCATGGAGCGGGACTACTTCTACGACCCGGGCATGCACGGCGTGGACTGGGAGGGGGTCCGGGACAAGTACATGGCGCTGGTGGACCGGGTCACGACCCGGGACGAGCTGTCGGACGTAATCGGGCGCGTGGTGGGAGAGCTGAGCGCGCTGCACACCGCCGTGCGGGGTGGTGACCTGCGGAGCGGCGAGGACAACGTCCGGGTGGCGACCCTGGGCGCACGCCTGGGGCGCTCTCCCGAGGAGGGCGGGTACGTCATCGAACGTATCTACCGCTCGGACCCCGACTACCCCGCCGAGATGAGCCCCCTGGCGGATCCCTATCTGGGCGTCGCCGAGGGCGACGTCATTGAGCGGGTCAACGGCCGGGACGCGCTCAGCGCGCCCTACATCGGAGCGCTGCTCAGGAACCAGAACCGCCCGGTGCGCCTGCGCGTGCGCTCCGCGGCTTCGGGTGAGTCCCGGGACGTGATGGTCACGCCCACGTTGTCCGAGTCGAGCCTGCGCTACAGCGACTGGGAGTACACCCGGCGGCTCGATGTGGAGGAGAAGGGGGGTGGCCAGATCGGCTACCTGCACCTGCGCGCCATGGGCGGCGCCAACATCACCGAGTTCTACCGGAACTTCTATCCCGTCTTCAACCGCCAGGGGCTCATCATCGACGTGCGCCGCAACAACGGCGGCAACATCGACAGCTTCATCCTCGAGAAGCTCATGCGTGAGGCGTGGATGTACTGGAAGGACCGCGTCGGTGAGCCCTCCTGGAACATGAACTACGCCTTCCGCGGCCACATGGTGGTCCTCGTGGACCAGAACACCGCCTCCGACGGCGAGGCCTTCGCGGACGGCTTCCGCCGGTTGGGCCTCGGGCCGATCATCGGCATGCGCACCTGGGGCGGCGAGATCTGGCTGTCGTCCAACAACCGCCTGACCGATGGGGGCCTGGCGCGGGCGCCCATGACGGGCGTGTACGGTCCTGAGGGGGAGTGGCTCATCGAGCAGATCGGGGTGATTCCCGACATCGTGGTGGACAACCTCCCGCACGCCACGTTCAACGGAGAGGACGCACAGCTCGACGCGGCGATCCGTTACCTCCAGCAGAAGATCGCGGAAGACCCGCGCGTCGTGCCGCCACCGCCCGACCATCCCGACCGGTCGTTCCGGTATCGGGCGACGGATGGGGCGGCGGGAGGTGGCGGCGGCCCTGGAGGGAGCCCGACGGGGAGGTGACCGGGGTCGAGGCTGGCTTGGCCCGTTCCTCTCCGGAATGCGTGACCGTCGTCACGGGAGCCAACGCACGGTACGCGTTGCCGTTAGCGGTAATGCTGCGTTCGACGTTGGAGAACCTGTCCGCCGGATGCGCCATGGAGGCCTGGGTCATCGACGACGGCCTGGGCTCCGGGCTACGTGGGCGCATCGAGGGTAGCCTCGATGATCGGGCGACGGTTCACTGGGTCGACGTGAGGGCCGCCGACTTCGAGGGTCTCCCCCTGTGGGGCCGGATGACGGTGACGTGTTACTTCAAGCTGGCTCTGGGCCGGGTCCTGCCGGTTGAGACCGACCGCGCCATCTGGCTGGACGCCGACCTGTTGGTGCTGGGTGACCTCCGGGACCTGTGGCGGGCGGACATGGGCGGGAAGAGCGTCATGGCCGCGCGGGATCCCTTCGTGCCGTCGGCGTCCTCACCACACGGGGTGGCGGTCCACGCGGCGCTCGGCATCCCAGGCGACGCCCCCTACCTGAACTCGGGCGTGATGCTGGTGGACGTGCGGCGGTGGCGTGAGGACGATGTTATCGGGTCGGCGCTGGACTACCTGCGCCGCTTTCGTGAGCGGGTCTTCTTCTTCGACCAGGAGGCTCTCAACGTGGCGCTCCACGATCGATGGGGCGTCCTGGACGAGGGCTGGAACCGGGCGGTGAGCAGCGAACGGCTCGGCCTTGGCGCGGCCGGCCGCGGCGCCGCTCGCATCCTCCACTTCTCCGGGTCCCTGAAGCCGTGGAACTACTCGAGCCGCAGTCGCCATCACGAGCTCTACTACGCCTGGGTCGACCGGACCGCATGGCGGGGGTGGCGGCCCCGGCCTACGGTGCGGGGAGCCATGCTGCGCGCCTACGAAGCCTCCCGCTTGAGGCGGCTCTTTCATCCCCTTGAGAACAGGAGTCTGGAGCTGATCGCTCGACTGACGAGATCGTACTCGGCGGCGCGGAACGACGAGGGGCTGGGGTGAACCCGGGCGCGTCGCAAGCCCCCGCGATGTCGGTGATCCTGGTCACCGACACGTGGGAGAGGATCCGGAGGGTCGTGGAGCTGCTCGACGCCCAGTCCGTGAAGGAGCGTCTGGAGGTCCTGTTCCTCACTCCGGAGCCGGACACCGTCGAGGTCGGCGTGGCCGCGTTCGATGGCTTCGCCGCGGTGCGGGTGCTGCGGGTAGACTCGGTGTATCCGCTGTCCGTGGCTCGCGCGATAGGCGTCCGGGCCGCCGCGGCTCCTCTGGTGTTCATCGGGGAGACCCACTCGTATCCGGAGCCCGGTTGGGCCGAGGCGCTGATCGAGGCCGCCACCTCCGCGGATGTGGTGGTGCCCGCCTTCAGCAACCCCAACCCGAGGGAGGCGTTGAGCTGGGCGGCGTTCCTGGCGGACTACGGCATATGGGGTCAGGGCCGCGAGCCCGGCCCCCTGGACCGGTGGCCGGGCTACAACTGCGCGTGTAGCCGGTCCCTGTTGCTAAGCCTCGGCGAGGACCTCGATGCGGCGATCGGCAGAGCAGGCGAAATCTGGAACCGGCTCCCGGCGGCCCACTTCGAACCCCGGGCGCGCATGGGCCATCTCAACGTCTCCAGACCCCGGGAGTGGATGGACGAGCGCTATCTGGCGGGCCTCATCGTGGGCACGGACCGGGCCGTGGGCTGGTCGGTGATGCGGCGCGCGGCGTACGCGCTGGCCGCCCCCGCCATCTTTGTGGTGGTGGTGTGGCGGGGCCTGCCCGCGGTTCGGTGGGCCCGGCGCCAGGGGCGCCTGCCCCGGGGCACCCTCGTCGCCTGGACGTTCGGAATGCTCGTCCGCGTCGCGGGCGAGGCCGTGGCCTACGTCTTCGGCATGAGCGAGGACGCGCGGCTGCGCATGAACGCCTACGAGGTGCGCAAGACGAGCTACGTCGTGACGGGGCCGTGACGCCGGCTCAGGCGCCGAATGCCGATGCGGACGCCCTCGTGCCGTGAGGGTCCTGCTCGTAACCGATTGGCCCCCGCACCACATGCGGGGTGGCATGGAGTCCTACGTGCAGTGGCTGCGCCAGGGCCTGGCGGATGCGGGTGACGACGTCCGCCTCCTGGTGAGCGGCGCGGGCGCGCACGAGGACGCCGCTCCGGACTATGTGGCCTGGTCCAGCGACCGTCTTGCAGCCAAGGCATTCCTCCAGATCGCGAACCCCATGGCGCTGACGAGCGGTCGCGCGGCCGTGCGGGGCTTCAGGCCGGACGTGGCGCTGGTGGGCGTCTTCGCGAACTACCTGTCGCCCACCATCCTGTGGGCTCTGGGCGACACCCCCACCGTACTGAGCATCTCCGACTACAAGCCGGTGTGCCCCGTGTCCCGGAAGCTGCTCCCGGACGGGACGATCTGCCGGCGGCGGGCGGGGCGCGTGTGCCTCTCCGAGGGGTGCGTGAGCCTGCCCCACTGGCTCCGGGACCGGCCCCGGTACGCATTCCTGGACCGCGCGGTCCGCCGGACGAGCGGGGTCATCGCCTGCAGCCGGTGGATGCGGGAGGTCCTTGCCGGGAACGGCATCGAGTCCGTGGATCTGACGTTGCCGGTGCCGCCTCCCTCGCCGGACTTCCGCAGGATGCCCGCCTCGCAACCCCTGTTCGTTTTCGTGGGGCGGCTGTCGGTAGAGAAGGGCGGGGACGTGTTGCTCCGGGCCTTCGCGCGGGTGGCGGAGGAGGTTCCCGGGGCGCGCCTGCGCTTCGTCGGCCCGGGTCCTCTCCGTGACGCGTGGCGCTCGCTCGCCATGGCTCTGGGCCTCGGGGAGGCCGTGGCGTTCACCGGGCGCCTCGAGCCCGAGGGAGTGGAGGAGGAGCTGGCTCGGGCCTGGGCCCTCGTGGCCCCCTCGACATGGGCCGAGCCTCTGGGTCTGGTGGCGCCGGAGGCCATGGTCCGCGGCGTGCCCGTGATCGCCTCCGCGACGGGCGGCTTTTCCGAGACCGTGCGGCACGGCGCGGGCGGACTGCTCGTCCCCAACGGGGACGTGGACGGCCTTGCGGAGGCGATGTTGCGCGTCGCCCGGAAAGAGGCATTTCCCGACCAGCGAGTCAGTCCCGACGTGGTCCGTGAGGTCGCGGAGCGTCACGACCTCGATCACCACGTAGAGATGGTCCGCCGGATCCTGGCAGGGGCCGTGAGGTCATGGCTCCACGAAGGACACGTCGCCCCTGAGAGTCCCTGATTCCCGGGCCCGATCCCGAGCCAGCTCCAGGAGGTCCGCGATCACGGCCTCCGCCGTGGGCCACCGGCCGGCTCCCGTGCCCCGCAGGGTGAGGCAGGTGCCGTCCGTCCACTCCATCGTCGCGGCGATGTCGGGCCCCTGAGCCCGGGCCAGAGGATCCTCGGGGTCCAGAGCCTGAAGGCGGACCGAGGCCCTCCAGCCCGTCCGGGTCCACTCCATCACGGCCACGTGCCTTGGGATGGCACTCCCGTGGACGTGGGGGGCCACCGCCTCCGCGCACAGGGGCTCCAGGGAGATGGCGTCGGCGGCCGGCGGCCGCCCGTTGGCCGCGTGAGCGATGACGCGGAGCTTGTCGACCGCGTCGAGGCCGGCCAGATCCCGGCGGGGATCCGCCTCGGCGTATCCCAGTCGCCGAGCCTGCCGTACGGCGTCATCGAAGGACAGGCCTCGGCGCACGGCGTCCAGGACGAAGCTCGTGGTGCCGTTGAGCACGCCCCGGAAACGTCGCAGCGAGGGCATGGAGGGCCCGGTGCGGGCCTTCACGGCCTCCAGGATGGGAACGGCACCGCCCACGGAGGCGGACCCGAGGATCCGGCGCCCGACGCGCTTCGCCAGCCGCTCCAGGGCGAGCCCCCGGGCGGCCAGGAGCGCCTTGTCGGCCGTGACCACGTGCGCGCCGGCACTCAACGCCGCCCGTGCCGCTCGCGCGCCAACCTCCTCCCCACCCATGGCGTCCACCACCACGTCGACGCCCTGACCGGCCAGGGCCTCGGCGTCGGTGACCAGCAGGCCTGGGGTAAGGTCGGGGTGCTTGCCGGGGTCCCGGACCGCGACGCCCGCTACGCGGAACAGCTCGGGCATCCGGATCAACGCCTCGTACACGCCCTGTCCGACGGTGCCGCAGCCCAGCAGCGCGACGCTCATCGGGGGAAGCGCGGCGGGAGGCTCGGCAAGGACATCGTCCCGGCTTCCGACGAGGGTGGCCGAAGCGCCGTTGAAGCCGGCGAGCTCCAGGGTCAGGCCGTGGCGCCCGGCGAGGTCCAACGCGCGCCGTTGCAGCAGCGGCCCGCCGCGGGCGAGAGCCGTCGCGAGGGTGGCGGCCGCGTACCGGCCCGGGCGATCAGAGTCGACGCGCCGCCCTGGTCCGCCGTCCCCGGAGGCCGTCCGACCGAGGCCCGCGCCAACGGCGTCATGGCCCCGCGGGTTCCGCTCGTAGAGGCCGTCCACGTCCTTGACCAACCGGCAGCGGTCCGCTCCCAGGTGGCCGGCGACGTGGACGGCCGTGAGGTCCGACCCCCCTCGCCCCAGCAGGACGGTGGAGCCGTGCCGATCCACGGCGGTGAAGCCTGGGATGACGACGACACCCGTGCGCCCGATGGCCCGATGGATAGCGCCCGCGTCCAGCGCCACTGGCACCGCGTCGGTGCGCGTACCTTCCGCTATCAGCCCCGCCACCGGGGGAGACAGGACCGTGGCGGGGACGCCGGCGCGGTCCAGAAGGAGCTCCAGGAGGCCCGCGCTCTCCAACTCGCCCGAGGCCACGGCGGTGGCCCCGGCGCCGTTGGTGGCGCGATGTCCGGCCCGGCTACCCTCGCGACCGTCATCGGCTTCGCGGTCGCCGCCAGCCTGCGCCTCCGCGGGGTCATCGGTGCCTCCCAGTCGCCAACAGCGCTCCATGAGATCGGCGGTTCTGCCGGCCAGCGCCGACACGACCACCACGAGCTGCCAGCCCTCCCGGCGCCACCGATAGATCTCGTGCACCGCCACCGCCAGGCGGGACTCGTCGGTCAGGACGGAGCCGCCCAGCTTGAGAACCATCAGCCGCGGGCCACGCACGGGACCCCTCCTCTGCCGTCGCCTTCGGCCGCGTCGCCGCCGTCGCGGCTTCCCGCCGCGCCCCCCGCCTCCACGGACCGCGACGCTCCGACGGTCACCTTCTGGATGGCCTGATCCAGGTCATCGAGGATGGCGGCCGGGGACTCGAGGCCTACCGAGAGACGAAGCAGGCCGTCGGAGATGCCCGCCGCCCGGCGCTCGGCTTCAGGCACGTCGGCGTGGGTCATCGTGGCGGGATGGGTGAGGAGGGTCTCCACCGAGCCCACGTGCTCGACGAGGCGACACAGCTCCACGCTCCGGGCGAACGCGCTCGCCGCCTCCAGGCCGCCACGCAGCTCGAACGTCACGACGGCGCCGTGGCCCCCCAGGTGCTGGGCTTCGGCGATGGCGTGTTGGGATGCGTCCTCGGACAGCCCGGGGTACCAGACCCGCTTCACGCGGGGATGGTCGACGAGCCACCGGGCGACGCGGTCGGCGGTACGCGATTGCCGCTCCATGCGTAGCGCCAGCGTCTTGAGGCCCAGGAGGGTGAGCCAGGCGTTCAGCGGGACCTGGATGGCGCCGGTGGCTTTCCGCACGAAACGGAGGCGTTCCAGGAGAGCCCCGTCGCGCGTGACCAGAGCGCCCCCCAGAGCCACCGAGTGCCCCTCCACGAACTTCGTGGTGGAGTAGACGGACACGTGGGCCCCCAGCTCGAGGGGCTGCTGGAGGACCGGCGTCAGGAAGGTGTTGTCCACAGCCAGGAGGGCTCCGGCGTTTCGGGCGATGTCCGCGAGGGCGCGGATGTCGGTCACCTCCAGCGTGGGGTTGGCCGGGGACTCGACGAACACCAGCCGGGTGGAGGGCCGTAGCGCCGCTCGCACGGACCCCGGCTCCGTGGCGTCCACCAGGGACACGTCCACACCCAGATCCTCCAGGAAGCCCCGGGCCAGACGCGTGGTCCCGCCGTACACCGTGCGCCCGCACACCAGATGGTCCCCGGCTCTGAGCAGCGCCAGGAAGAGGGCCGTCTCCGCCGCCAGGCCCGTCGTGAAGCACACGCTGCCGGCCGCTCCCTCGAGGCGGGCCAATGCGCTCTCCAGAACGGCCACGGTCGGGTTCGACACCCTCGAATACTGATGCTCCGCCTCACTGCCCACGCCATCCCGGCAGAAGGTCGTGGACTGGACGAGCGGCGTAACGAGGGGGCTGCCGTCTCCGCGGCCGGTGCCGCTCCGGGCACACAGGGTCGCGAAGTCCCGGTGAAGGTTGGATCGCTCCATGCCGTGATCTCCCGTTCACGGCATCAAGAGAGTCCAGCGTCGCCTTGACGGGGGAATGGAGAGGCGCGCACTGCCGCTCTCTTTTGACGAATCCCGGAGATTCCGGTCTCGCCCGCATCTTCCCCAACACGAGGGTTGGCCTCGGCACCGTGGCGACGGACGCCGCTCGGTTGCCGCCCGGGACCATGAGGCATCCCGGGACTCTTGATGCAAGTTGTCGTGACCGGAAATTGTATGGCGGAGTCGCGCGCTGTCAACGCTCCATTCCGGGAAGCGTCTTCTCAGGGGGGGGCCGGGGCGCGATCATAGATGGACCCTCCCGCAGACGTGACACTTCATCCCCAGGAGAGTCCCTATGCGACGCTTTCCGCTTTCGGCACTGACTCTGGCCGGCTTCCTGGTCCTCGGCGCCGGTGGCCTGTCGGCCCAGGATCGTCCCCACACCAGGGAGGGTTTCTTCATCAGCTTTGGCCTCGGGGTGGGCTCCCTCGGATGTGAGGACTGCGATGAACGGGAGGCCGGTGGTGCCGGGTACCTCCGCCTCGGCGGGACCGTGAGTCCGAGGATCCTCCTCGGCGGCCAGTCGGCGGCGTGGGTCAAGGAGGAGGGCGGGGTCACCCTGAGCGTGACCAGCCTGGCACCCGTCATCATGTTCTACCCCAGCGAGACCTCGGGCTTCTGGCTCCTGGGCGGCATCGGGCTTACCAGGGTGGAGCTGGAGATCGGTGGTTTTTCCGGGTCGTCCTCGGCGGGCGGCCTGGTCCTGGGTCTGGGCTACGACGCGCGCGTGGGGGACAACTTCTCGATCGCGCCCTTCGCCAATGCCTACGCCGGCGACTTCGACGCGGGTATGATCGACGTCTTCATGCTGGGACTGGGCGTCACCTGGCACTGACCTCGCGAGTTGGCCTCGCCGGCCCCGACGTGGTATCGTGCGCGCCTGGCAGGACGCCGATGGGCGGGTGCAACGTGAGGGGGCATGGCGTACGATCCGTTCAGGAAGCTCAAGCGATGGGAGCGGCAGGATGAGCTGGAGCTCGCCATGGCCGAGGCGCTCAATGGGGTCATTCGCGGTGAGGTGACCAGCGACGAAGCGCGGGAGCGCTTCTTCGCCCTCCTCAAGGACCGCATGCGCAAGCGCAGGGCGCTGAAGTGGCGCATGAAGTTCCAGCGAAGCCTACTCCACGCGGTGCTGGGCGGCGTGCCCGAGCCCGGTCCCGACGACCTGCACGCGGTCATGGTCTACCTGCGCAGGCGGGTGGAGAAGGGCTCCCTGAGCCTGGCCGACGTGAAGGAGCGCATGGAGCGGGCGACGGCCGCCCTCCCGGACGAGGAGCGCGCCCGGTGGGCGGCCGCCCTGGAGGCGTTCCTCCTCCAGGGCCCTTCCGGGGCCCCGGATCCGCTTCCCGGCGCGACGCCGCCTGACGCCCTGCCCTGACCGCCCGGTGGCCCCGAGTCGGGGAGGGCGCCATCCAACCCGCCCGCCCCGCTCGCGAG